>SFNZ01000026.1 GCA_004552615.1 Bacteroidales bacterium
GAGCGAAACAACTGCTTTTGAGGCCTTCAGGCCGAGGGTAGGTCGGGAGCGTTCAGCAAAAGCCCAGTGGTCTTTTGCAGCGAGCAGGTTCCCGGGGTCAGGAGCGATTAGCAAAAGTCCAGTGGCCTTTTGCAGCGAGCAGCCCGAAGGGACGGTAGGGATTTAGGAAAAGGGTAGCGTATATAAAAATAGCGCGCGGGCCTTTTGCTCGCACAGAGCAATAAATCCTCTGAAAAGCAGAAATTTGCGGCTTGCGAAAATTGAATGTTTTTATTCTTTATTCTCATTATCATATACTCCCCTGCATCCCAAATCTTTCACTGTGGCGATGACTTTTTGTATCGTCCCGGGCGAAGAGGAATCTGTATGCCGGAGTTCGGCCGCAGTACGGCCCATAATGTCGAAGGCTGTGGAATGTTCCCTGACGTCATCCGGAAGATCGCTGATGTGCTTGAACTTGGTGACGGAGTCATATAGCTCGGTCTTGATTTTCCTGTTCATCGGTATAGCCTGGAGGCTCACTGAAATTCCGGCCACGGAGAGAACCACGAGAGGCGTCGGGGAGATGATGCCGTCGAGCCACATTGCAGCGATGTATAGAGCGCTCCAGATGAATATCAGCAGGTTAGTCGTGAGGTTCAAGGTATCAGACAGGATGAAGAATCCCGATGGGAATCTTTCCTTGAGGATTGGGGAATAACGGGCCAGGTCACCGTCCATCAGGAAGTTGTATGAAAGGAGGATTCCGAGGAGGCCCTTCTTGATGAGGGCGGCTAGAATCAGGGTTGCAATGATTTTCCAGAACATAAGTTTTCCTTTTTACAAATATATACTCCCGGAGTGCAAAAATCTTTCATGATGAAATAATCAGGACTGGAAGGAGTAATATTAATATGAACGAAATGATGAAGAATATGGAAAATACAAGAAAAACAATGACATTGACAGACGCTCTCGAGATAGTCCTGATATATGAGGATGACAAGAGTATCGAAAAGGAGGCTGAAGAGGCCATGGAAATGCTGAAGTCCCGGATGGAAATGTCGGAGGACCAGATCCGGCTGTTCGCGGCCATCATCGAGTCTTCCGGAAGCAATGCTGCCACGACTGAGGATTTGTCCTCGAGGCTGCACATCTCGAATATACATTTCATAGGAATGAAGCCGGATCTCCGCATACTGGTCAGCCGCCGCCTGATCAAGGAGGTGTTGAATCCTTTCAAAGGTATAAGCTATACGGTTCCGGACAGGGTCCTGAAAGCCATCGGCAACGACATGGTCCCTCCTGCAGAGAATTTCTCGGGTCATAGTACGGACCTGATGCTCAAGAAGATGGCGAATCTGTTCAAGCTGTTCATGAAAAACAAGATCACGTTCGAATCCATGTCGGACGATGTATTCGAATATCTGAATGCGAATCAGGGCAACGGGTTCGTCAAGGCCTATACGGCCCTCGGAATCGACGAAATGGATGAAGACGAGCAGCTCATAGTCCTGATGATGGCTTCGCGGCGGGTGATGTTCGGGGAGACGGAGATGTCCGTTTCATTGTGCACGGAACTGCTCGAGGACAACAACCCGTTGTTCGACATCTTCCCGTATCAGACCGGGATGAGCAATCTGCACAGGAAAGGAATCCTGGACATGGCCAGCAAGGAGGGAATCGCGGACGGGTCCTTGATCTGCTTCAGGGAATCGGCCGGGGCCAGTCTTTTCGCAGACAGCGAGGCGAAAAAGCTCGATAACGGAGGTCCCGGCAGCGTCAGGAGGTCTTCCGACATAACGCCGAAGAAGCTGTTCTACAATGCCGATGTCTCCGGGAGGGTGGACGAACTTGCGGGGCTTCTTTCCGGAGAGCGATACCATGGAGTCATCGACAGGCTGAAGGAGAAGGGGCTGAGATGCGGTTTCAGCATACTTTTCTACGGGGATGCCGGGACCGGGAAGACCGAGACTGTCTATCAGCTGGCCCGGAGGAGCGGCAGGGATATCTTCATGGTGGACGCTTCCGACGTCAAGTCCAAGTGGGTGGGCGGATCGGAGAAGAACATCAGGATGGTGTTCGACAGATACCGTGCGGCTGTGCGCAATTCGGAAGTCTGCCCGATTCTGCTTTTCAATGAGGCTGACGGAGTGTTCGGGATCAGGAAGAAGTATGCCGAGAATGCGGTGGACAAGATGGAGAATTCCGTGCAGAACATCATTCTCCAGGAAATGGAGAATCTCGAAGGCATCATGATTGCCACCACCAATCTCACGGACAATCTCGACCCGGCATTCGAGAGGCGTTTCCTCTACAAGCTCCGGTTCTCCCGCCCCGACCGGAACGTCCGCAGGGACATCTGGCGCGAAATGTACAGTTCCCTGAGCGAGGAGGATGCCTACAGGATTTCCGAGTGGGACCTGTCGGGTGGACAGATAGAGAACATCGTGAGGAAGATCAATATCGAATACATCCTCAGCGGCAATGTCCCTTCGGTCGAGGAGATTCTCCGGAAATGCGGGGAAGAGAGAATCTCGTCGGACGCCCCTGGGAAGCGCAGGATCGGATTCCCCGTCAAATCTGCCTGAGTATCGACGGGTCCTTGATGGAGGAATCGGACGAGAAGAGGAGGACTTTGGAGATGATTTCAGCGGTCTTCGGGTCTTCGTCGAGGAACGGGAGGAAGATGCGGCCGCGGCTCTGGGTATGGACAGGGAGCACTACTATTTCAAGACCGCCTTCCTTGTGGATAATTCCGCTGCCGAGATGGATGTTGTAGCTTGCGAGAGTGCCTTTCACCTTGACGTAATTGCCTGATATTTCGGCATTACGGATACCGAAGAGGGAGATACTGTGTTCCATTATCACCCGTCTCATCTCGATGGTGGAGTGACTCGTCTCCGGATCGACCCCTCCGGCGTGGCCGATGCTCACGGCGAGATCGATGTCGCGCATTATCTCGGAGAACACCATCGGAGGTATCTCTCTGATTTTCTTCCCGGACATCGTGCGCCTGTCGTAGAACTCCACGTATTCGAGTGTCGGGGGTTCGATTTCGGACGGGGAGAACCAATCGGCCATGGCATAGAGGACGGTTGTGACATTGCCGTTGAAACAAACTTTCTGCAGACCGTTCTCGTAGTCCACCGTCCAGTGGCGCTTCTTCAGGACAGCGGAAACCCGGGACGGCATTATCTGGTTGCCGGAATATCGCATTGACCTGGAAGTGTCCTTTTCCTCGTCAACCGGCAGGTACAATTCCCTGAACACTTGCTTGAACGGCTGTTTCCATTGACGGTCGTAAAGGATTGTCTGGAAGATACTCCAGGCCCCTGATTTCAACAGGTCGCAAGGGTGGGCTATACGCAGTCTGTCTTCAGGTGCTACAGGTATGGACTCCCCGTAGGCAGACACTATCGAGGTCCCGTCTTCACCCGGGAATCCCGTCACTCCGTCCCGGGTCAGGACAAGGCGCGACAACATTGCCCAGATTATCGGGTTGGATTTCAGACCGGCAATCTCCCCGCCTGTGAATTCCGACCCTTCCACCATTGCTTCCTCGAGCAGTACCCTGCCACGTAAATGCTGGTCCTTCAGCTGATTGAATACTTCCTTCAGCTTCACCGCGTATTGGTCTTTCCTGAGGCGGGCAGGGATGTTCTGGAGGCGTTTGCCATTGCTCTCGACGACGAGTTCCGGAATGCCATCGACAATGTCAATATACATTGTCACTCCGTCTGTTTCCTTCGGGGAGAGGTATTCAGACACCTCTTCCAGGAATCCGGCCTCCATGCTCCAGGTCAGCCTGGTGGAATCGCCGTAGCCGGCAGTACGGGCCAGATTGTCAAGAGCAAGTTTCACGGCCCGGCTCTCCGTGGCCTGACGCTGGGAGCCGAACTGCCTGCTCTCCTTGAGGAACAGGCTGAGAGCGTCATAGCGGCGGCGCATGTCGGCCATCCTGTCAGGTCCGAGAGGAATCAGGCCGTAAGCCACTACGAGGTCCTTGTTTCGCTTTTCAGATATGGCCTTCCGGACTTCTTCCGGATCCAGGACGCCAAGGGCTGCATCGGACAGTTTGCGGGAGCGGGCATGGAGTTTCCCGTCAGAAATATATCTCGCAGCGGTATAGATGACTTTGTAGCGTTTCGGACCGAGTTGCTCATAGACCTCCCGGAACCAGGCCGGGTCGAATGCCCCGTCGGCAAAGTCTTCCACCGGCACTGAGGTATATCGGGATATCTTCGAACTGATCTCGTCGCCTCCCACTACGCCCGTATGAACAAGGAAATAGTATGCTGCGCTTTCCAGGCCGTCCCATCCTATGGCCTTCTCGGTCAGGGCAAGCCAGCGCGTGGAGAACATGGCTGCCTCCACAAGTCGTTCGTCTGATATTCCGGCCGCCGAGGCCCTGCGCCTGAGTTCCTCTGCATTGTCGTTCTCTCCCGGTCGGCACACATGGAGCAGATGGGAGAGAACCGCGTTCTTGGTGTTGCCGCGCATGCTGGCAGTTGGCTTGTCCCGGCCCATTCCCGCAAGGATGCGTATGTAATAGTCTGTCCCCGTGACAGTCATGATTTCGGAAGCGAGTTCCGAAACGTCAGTCGGCACGTCACCCCGTTTCAGCTCGATGTCCAGAATCCTGTCCACTGCAGTGAGGACATCTGCAGTCAGTCCAGGAGAGAGTTCGTCCATTCCTATCGGCCGTGGCATGTCAGCACCCGGCAAACGGGTAGTATAGTCGCGGACAAGCAGCGGAGAGGTCTCGCGCCCCATCATCTCATGCCACAATTCTCCGGCTGTGATGAGGCCGAGTTCCCGCATCCGCAGATATTCCACCGGATCTATTACATATTTCGTACACTCCCTGAATCCGAGTTTGCGGCAGTATCCGTACCTTGCCGCGAAAGCATCACGGATCAGGGGAACTTCGTCATCCCTGAGGCCATTTATATTCAGACATTTGGAAAAGTCCCTGAAAGGCTGGATACTGAGCAGGCCTTTATCTTGGGAATACCACCCTTCATCGTATCTCAACACCAGTTCGTCCGCACTGACAGACGACACCACCGATGCTATGACGCAGGAGAGTTTCCGTTTTATCTCCTTGGCTGTGATATATATCCCTCTGATGAACTCCACAACCGTTGTAGCCTGCAGGTAATATGGCTGTTCCTGCAGGTTTCCGGTAAGAGGCTCAATATGAAAAGCCTTGCCGAGAATCCGCCCAAGCAGAGGGAAGAACGGTTCGTCACATTCGTCTGTTTTTCCTATGGCAAAGGTCAAATGGAACATGTCCATGGGCGAGATTGCCTCGCGGAGGCAGAATTCCTTCCACATTTCCGGCATCGCAAGCGATTCAATCCCCACTAAACGGTAATTGAATACCGGATCATTGCCGAATCTTTTCGTCTCCCCGTTGATGTCCTTGAACTCATAGTCGGCATTTTCACTTATGAGATTCATTATCTTGCGCAATAATTCCAAAGGGCGCTCAGGGTCTTCCGGGGTCAGGAACTTCTCTATGTCGAAGTCCTCCGGTACCTGTACGGTCAGGTCAATGCAGGAGGACGGATCGTAGAGGCCGAAGCCGTTCTGCAGGTTGTAGGTAGCCTCATCCCCCGAACATGAGCCAAGGATATCACGGACGATTTCCTTCTCCTTCCCGGTAGGACTGCTTATGGAGCAGACATCCGGCAGGAGCTCCTGTACGAGCCCTTCCCTGCCGCCATCCTCCATCCACCTGCGGATGATTTCAAGGCCTGCCATCCGGCGCTCTGCACTCTTGTCCGAGACAAGGCGCCTGACAGATGCCTTGGCATCATCGTCATCCAGCAGGGACAATATCTGGATAACGGTGACGCGCATGTCGGCGGCCTTCAGCCTGAGGTGGTCCTCCATCATACGGCAGTCCTCCGATGTGAGTTGTCCTTCGTTGAAGAGGCGCACCACTGTCTCGCAGCATTTGTGACGCATGTCGTTGACCCGGCCGCCCATGCCGTTCACCGCATATTCTATCATCTTGCGGGAATACGGCCTGCGGATCATCTGCCGGATTCTGCGCGGGCGCCATACAGGCTCGAGATACACTATGTAGTCCAACGCGCGGTCAATGTGAACGTTATCGTCGAGCATCAAGGCTATGTCGGCAATATATTCCGCAACATTGCTGCGGAACAATGTCACCTGGTATCCGGGAAGTCCGTACGGAGAGAATGTCTCGTCTTCCTTCATCCCGGAAATAACGCCGGTGAGCATCTCGAAATCTGCTTCCGCTGCCTTTCTGGACGGAAAGAAATCCTCGAGCAGGAGATATTGGTCGTAATTACGGATGACATATCTCGAATATTCCCATTTCTTCAGGTACATGTTCTGGACTCCCGCCAGGACGGAATGGTCGCCGGGACGGGAATGGATGGCTTCTGACGCAAGGGCCGTACACAATCCCGGATAATGCAGGACGTCGAGCATGACCAATGCCGTCTGCACCAGATACGTCGGCGCGGACTTGATAAGGTTCTCCACAGGGGCCTTTATATCGTCCGCCTCATGGAAGGCCAATGACCAAAGTCCGAGATAGACTTCCATGGCATCATTGCTTCCGACAGCTTTTCGGGCGGCATCCCTGTCATTGATGTATTTTTGAACGAGGGTGAGATATTTATCGTCGTAACGCTCCTGTGCATAGCGTTCCGGGAGACCGGTGGACAGGACCAGTCCTCGCTTCACTGCCGGGTAGCGCTGGAGCCCGTTGTCAATGATGACATTGAGCAGATACTTGAAGCTCTCCGGCCTGCCTTCGGATATGGTGTCCAATATGGCCTGGCGCAATCCTTCCTGCAACCGCGCGGCGAGGAGCAGTTTCCCTTCGAGTTCGAGAAGCCCGGTATGTCCGCTGATGGCTATGGCCCTGAGATAGGCATATTGCAGACGGTTGGCATTGTTCTCGGATGTCATGGCCTCGGTGAGCCATCCTATGCATTCTTCGTCCCCTTTCATTATCATGGCGGCGAGCCACGGGGATTTGTCGGAACCGAACATTCCGAACTTGGTATCGACCACGTCTTCGGTTTCGTCGGCGAGGATTTCAGTCGAACTCAGACCCGAGCCTTTGAGATTGTAGAATACGGCCAGGGCTTTCGAAATGGCCGGGACATGAAGTTCCACGTTCCTGGAACGGACCTGTCTGCGGAGACTGCCCGTAGGGTAAGGGCATTCCGGCCGGGCCTTCATATAAAGGTCCCAGAGTCCGGCCCATTCTTCGCCGAGAAGGTGCCGTGACAGCAGTCGGAGATTTCCTTCAAAAAGCAGGGCCACATCGTATATGCCGTGTCTCCGGGCATATGATAAAAGTTTCTCTTCGAATACTTTATTGCGGGAGACGTGTTCCACATATTCCAGAAACTCTTCGGCGAGATCCCGGATTTCCTCAGGCAGTGCCCCGGGAATTCTGAGCTTTTCTTCGACGGCGGAGGAATATTTGCCGAGACGTCTGATGATGGATTCCATGAAGGAGTTACTCATGACAACAGGATTTATCTTTTCAGCGAATACAGATGCCAGCCTGCGAGCAGGGTCAGTCTGACCACTGTCAGGCAGTCACCTTCGTTTATTTCAATGGATGAAGAAGCGTTTCCGAGAGGATTGCCGTTGAGGAAGATCCGGAAGAGTCCGTCCTCATAGGACTGGAGCGCATTGGCCACGGCCTTGTCCGGGTCCTGCTGCCTTCCGTCATAGACCACTCCGAAGGATACTCGGCCTGCCGCGGCCATGTCCCCGATATCCTCCTGAGGGAGCGGAACGTGCTCCTGGCCGGCATCCAGGTCAGTGCGGCCGGTTGCCGAGGCGGCCCTCCGGTTGTAATCCGCAACGCAGACTCGCACGACAGCATCGACGAGGGCTCCCACAGTAGCGGGATTTCCCGCAATCTCGATTTCCACAGGCCTCACCTCCTGCCGGTCACGCCCCGGTTTCTTCTGTTCGAACAATATCTTCATCCTGATCAATTACTTTCAGTCCACAGCAACCGGAACAAATATAGCATTTTTTATTATTTTTGCATAAAAGAACACTGACGATGGACTGGAAGAAAACTGCTAAGGAATGGATGCTGCCGATAGCGATGACGGCAGGGGCGGCATTGTATCTGGCATATTATTTCATGCCGGCGGTGCATACTGCGGGTCCGGTCCTCGAGAGGGGCGTCAGGATAGTGCAGCCGCTCATCATTTTCGCTATGCTGTTCCTCACATTCTGCAGAATCGAGCCGAAGGACCTGAAGCCGCACAGGTGGCACTGGTGGCTGCTGCTCATCCAGGGAGGGTCATTCACATTTGCCGGGGCCGCAATACTTCTCATCAAACGGTTCCTGCCCGGGAGTGAAGGGGCTATCGTACTGATAGAGAGCGCGATGCTGTGCCTGATATGCCCTACCGCGACCGCAGCGGCCGTGGTCACGAAAAAGCTCGGGGGAGACGTGGCGGGCATCACCACCTACACCATCCTGATCAATCTGCTCACCGCGGCCATCGTTCCGGCCATTGTACCGCTCATCCAGCCTTCTGCAGGGACGGACTCCTTCACCGCGTTCTGCATGATCCTGTCGAAAGTATTCCCCCTGCTCATCCTGCCGTGCTTCTGCGCGTGGCTCGTCCGGTATCTCCTTCCGAGACTCCACAGGAAACTGGCAGCGAAAGCAGACCTCGCATTCTACATCTGGGCGGTCGGGCTTTGCCTTGCCATAGTGGTGACTACTAAGGCGATAGTTCACAGCACTATGGGCATCGGACTGCTGCTGTCCATCGCGGCGGTTTCCCTCGCGAGCTGCATCGTGCAATTCTGGCTCGGCCATGTGGCGGGCGGCTTCTATGACAAAGTGCGAAAAGGGCCGTCGATGCTCCGGTCAAGGGAAATAACCTGCGGGCAGTCCCTGGGCCAGAAGAACACGGTATTCGCCATCTGGATGGGCTACACATTCCTGACCCCTGAGACATCTATTGCCGGAGGCCTCTACAGCATCTGGCACAATCTGTACAATTCCTGGCAGATACATCAGGCCGAGAAGGCCTACAACACTGAAACTGATAACAATACAACAATATGAAAATTCCAAGACTATCAATCATCCTGGCGGCAGGCCTCATCCTGTGTGCCTGCTCGAAAGATGACAACGGAGGATCCTCGAAGAAACCATCGGAAACATCGTTCGCACTCGGAGCGGACATCAGCTGGACCACAATGCTGGAGAGCAAAGGGTACAAGTTCTACACCCAGGCAGGGGTGCAGACCGAATGCACTGCGCTGATGAAGCAATGCGGAATGAATTCAATCCGCCTCAGGGTGTGGGTGAACCCGTCAGACAGATTCTCAAGCAAGGAGGATGTCCTGGCGATGGCTCTCAGGGCCAAGGCCAACGGAATGAGGCTGATGATTGACTTCCACTACAGCGACTGGTGGGCGGATCCGGGACAGCAGGTGATTCCTGCGGCCTGGGCGGACTACGACCTCACCGGGCTGAAAAAGGCGGTGGGAAACCATACCCGGGAAGTCCTCACCTTGTTGAAAGACAATAATATAGATGTGGAATGGGTGCAGGTGGGCAATGAAGTGGCCGACGGAATGCTGTACCACAAGGGCCGCGACGGAAGCGGCAAGGCAATCGATGTTGTGGATTACGGCGGAAACATCACGAAGAACCCGAGGGGATATATTGCCCTGCACAATGCCGGATACGATGCCGTCAAGGAGGTCTATCCTGACGCTAAAGTCATCGTCCATGTGGACAACGGCCATGATCTCGGACACGTGAAATGGGTGCTCGAAGCCCACAAGACTTACGGAGGCAAATACGACATCATCGGACTCTCGCTGTATCCGGGACAGGACTGGCAGACTCCCCTGCAGAATTGCCTCGCGAACATTTCCGAACTCTCCTCGATGTACGGCCGCAAGGTCATGATTTGCGAGACCGGGATGGACTACTGGTATGATAACAATGCTTACGACATGCTCACAGCCATGATTTCCGGGGCGAGGAAGATAAGCAGCTGCACCGGAGTATTCTATTGGGAGCCGGAGGCACCTCAGGAGGAAGGATACAAGATGGGAGCCTTCAAGGACGGCAAGCCGACCCATGCGATGGACGCATTTGCGCATTGACATTGAAGCATTGATACTGAAGCATTACCAATAAAATATTTCATGATTATGAAAAGGACAATCATAGCTTTGGCGGCTCTTGCAATGACAGCCGCCGGAACAATCACGGCTTCTGCGGCAACGGACGGCCAGGCCCGGATCCGCAAAGAGACCGTACTCACCGAATGGCAGTTCCGCAGGGATCACGACATGAAAGCCGATGAAGGATGGGAAGAAGTGAGCATCCCCCACGACTGGGCCATCAGCGGACCTTTCTCAGTCGAGAATGACCTGCAGGTCGTGGCCGTCATCCAGAACGGGGAGAAGGAGGCGAGCCGGAAGACGGGACGCAGCGGAGGATTGCCATACATGGGCAAGGGATGCTACCGCAGGACGATTGACATGGAGGGTCCTGTCAGCGGCAGGAAGATTCTCCTGTTCGACGGAGCGATGAGCGAGGCCCGGATCTATGTGAACGGGGAGAAAGTTTTCGAATGGCCATACGGCTACAATTCTTTCAGTTGTGACGTGACTGATGCCCTGCACGAGGGCCGGAACGAGATTGCCGTGCTTCTCGAGAATCGTCCTTTCTCATCGAGATGGTATCCGGGAGCTGGACTCTACAGGAAGGTGAGGCTGCTCGAAGTGCCTGAAGTCCACGTGCCAGTATGGGGAACATTCGTCACCACCCCGCACGTGGAGAAAGATTATGCCTCGGTGCGCATATCCATCCCGTTGGAAGGGGCAGCAGAAGGGGATATTTTCGAGTTCCGCACAAGGATAGAGGACAATGACGGCAATGTCGTGGCGGAGCGCGCAGATTCGAGGGCAATATGTCACGGAGATGCTGCAGTACAGAATCTTACGGTGGAGAATCCGGTCCTCTGGTCTCCTGAATCTCCTGCCCTTTATACTGCCGTGACCGAGATAAGCAGGAACGGCGAGGCAGTGGACGTGATCCATACCAGGTTCGGAATCCGCACGGTGGAATATATTGCCGACAAAGGCTTCTTCCTCAACGGGAAAAGACGCGTCATCAAGGGAGTCTGCCTGCACCATGACCTCGGTCCTCTCGGGGCTGCGGTGAACAGGTCTGCCATCAGGCACCAGCTCGGGATGCTCAAGGACATGGGCTGCGATGCCATAAGGACTTCTCACAATATGCCTGCGGAGGAACTGGTGGAGCTCTGCGACGAGATGGGCTTCATGCTGATGCCTGAGACGTTCGATGAATGGGACGTGGCGAAATGCGAAAACGGCTATCACAGATTCTTCGGCGAATGGGCCGAGAAGGATGTGGTCAATATGGTAAGGCATTTCAGGAACTCCCCTTCCGTGATAATGTGGAGCATCGGCAACGAGGTTCCGACCCAGCGGACTTCCGATGGTTACAAGGTGGCCTCCTGGCTGCAGTCCATCTGCCACAGGGAGGACCCGACAAGGGCCGTGACCTGCGGAATGGACCAGTTCGACGCAGTGGTGAACAACGGTTTCGCCGCCCAGCTGGACCTGCCGGGATTCAATTACAAAACCCGCAGGTACACAATAGCTTACGGCAAGCTGCCACAGAATATCATCCTCGGATCGGAGACGGCGTCCACCGTCAGCTCGCGCGGAGTCTATCATCTTCCTGGTGAAGCCGGGAGTGACGGCAATGTTCCTGAAAATTTCGACGGACTGGCCGGAGCTTCGAAAAAGCACAAGGACCATCAGTCGTCTTCATACGATACGGAATATTGCTACTGGTCGAATATCCCGGACGTGGATTTCGCTGCAGATGAAGCATATCCGTGGATGGCAGGACAGTTCGTATGGACCGGATTCGACTATCTCGGAGAGCCTACCCCTTACGATACGGACGCATGGCCGAACCATTCGTCCATGTTCGGAATCATTGACCTGGCCTCCATACCGAAGGACAGATATTACCTGTACAGGAGCGTCTGGAACACGGAAAGTCCGACCCTGCACGTCCTGCCTCACTGGACATGGCCGGGGAAGGAAGGCAGGAACATTCCTGTAGTGGTCTATACCTCCTACCCTGCCGCCGAGCTGTTCATCAACGGAGTCAGCCAGGGCGTCAGGAAGAAGGAATGTGGGGACTGCAGCAGCTGGAACGGAGTGCTTCCTTCTGACAGGGAACTCATGGACAGGTATCGTCTTGTCTGGCCCGGGACCGTTTACAGTCCTGGCGAGGTGAAGGTGGTGGCATACGACAGCGAGGGCAATCCTGCTGAGGAGAAGGTTGTCAGGACAGCCGGGAAGCCTTATTGCCTGAATGTCAAGAACATGACCGAGGCTTACGGGGGTTCTGCCGGGAATTGCTGCCGCAATGCGGGACCTCAGTTCGTCTATCTGAATGTGAGCGTGGCCGACCGGGAAGGCAATCCGGTTCCGGCCGACTCACGCCTGGTGGATGTGAAGGTGTCAGGAAACGGGAAGTTCAAGGCAATCGCCAACGGAGACCCTACCTGCCTGGAGTCTTTCCAGGAGCCGCGGATGCATCTGTTCTCGGGACAGTTGACCGTCATCGTGGAAAGAGGCGATGAGGAAGGCCTTCCTTTCACTGTGGAGGTGTCGGCAAAAGGGCTCGGAAAGGGAAGGATTATAGTTAACGGATTATAGTTATTTGATACTTTTTTAGCAGATATTGCCGCTGAACGTGGAAAGTTTCCGCAGGCGGGCGATATTGTCGGAAGAAAGCGGTATTTTTGTCAAAATCACATGATTATGAATAAATTTACCGCTTTCGCCGCATTAGTTCTCTGTCTGATTGCCGCTCCATGCGCATCCGCACAGGAATCCGTCACCCTGCTGAACAACGGATGGAAATTCGCATACGGGAACGCAGCCTCGATGGAAGCCGACTTCACGCACGGGACCGAATATTTCACCTACATTGCCAAGGCACAGACATCCGGCCACAGCCATTCCCCGATCATGAAGGAATTCGACGATTCGGGATGGCAGGACGTGAGCCTGCCTCATGACTGGGTGGTGGACCTGCCATACAGCGGAGAGGCGAGCCATTCGCACGGATACAAATGCGTCGGGTGGAAATATCCCGGGAATTCCATCGGCTGGTACAGGAAACATCTTTTCGTTCCGGCCGGTGACAAGGGAATGCAGCTGGGAATCGAGTTCGAGGGCATATACAGGGACAGCGAAGTCTTCTGCAACGGATTCCTACTCGGCCACGAGCGGAGCGGATACACTTCAAGGGTATATGACCTGAGCCCGTACCTCGTCTATGGTGGGGACAATGTCATCACCGTGCGCTGCAGCGCAATGCTGGAGGAAGGCTGGTATTATGAAGGAGGTGGAATCTACCGCAATGTCAGGCTGCATCGGACAGGGGCTGTTGGAATGAAGCCTTATTCATTGAAAATCAACCAGAAAGAAGAAGACGGAAAGCCTTATGTAGACAAATCCTGCATATCGATGGACTACATATTCCGTTCTGCTGCCGTGTCCCCTGAGCCGGTTTCCTGCGAACTGGCCATACTCGATGCGGAAGGGAACGGGACAGAAATGGCGGACCATCCCTGGAGCATAGAGGACCCGTATCTATATACATTGAACATCCGGCTTTCGTATGACGGGAAACCGTCCGCGATGTACAATGTGAAATTCGGCGTGAGAACTGCCACATTCGACTCCAAGGAGGGATTCCTGCTGAACGGAAGGCCGGTGAAACTGAAAGGATGCAACCTGCATCTCGACCATGCCGGGGTGGGTACAGGAGTGCCGGACGAGCTGTGGCGTTACCGTATTCTCAGGCTCAAGGAGTTCGGTTTCAATGCGATACGCAGCTCGCACAATTGTGCCTCGCCTGCCATGCTGGACCTCTGCGACGAACTCGGAATGCTGGTGATAGACGAGAACAGGGAGTTCGGAATCAATGACTGGCAGATGTCACAGCTTGCCGCCATGATTGCCCGTGACAGGAACCACCCGAGCGTGGTGATGTGGAGCGTCGGGAACGAGGAATGGGCTCTGGAATGGTCCGTGGACGGTACGGAAATCGCGAGGATAATGAGCGATTATGCCAATGCCCTTGACAGTTCGAGGCCTGCGACATACGGCAATTCCGGTGGACGCGAACTGGTGAAGGGTGTGGACGTTTTCGGATACAATTACATCGTCCAGAATCCTGTGGATGAATATCATGAGGCATTCCCAGGGCATTGTGCCGTCGGCACGGAGGAGACGTCAGGAGCCGGGACGAGGGGACATTATACGACCGTGCCGGAGAAAGGATGGATGGCTCCGCTGAACAGGGCGGATACTGCCGGACGCGTCAATGTCATCGAACATGGATGGAAGTTCTACAAGGCCAGGCCGTGGGCTGCAGGGCTGTTTTACTGGACGGGACAGGACTACCGCGGAGAGCCGAATCCAATGAAATGGCCAGCAACGGGGTCCCAGTTCGGTATTCTGGACTATTGCTGCTTCCCGAAGGATGAGGCATTCTACCTGAAATCCGTATGGACCGGGGAGCCGATGGTGCACATCTGCGGCCCTTGCAACGGGGAGGTCTGGGTATATTCCAACTGCGACGAGGTGGCCCTCTATGCTGACGGAAGACGTCTTTCGCGTCAGAGGATGCCTGAGGACGGACATCTCGTATGGAAAGTGACGGGCCGTGAGAACGCAATGTTCACGGCCAGGGGATACAGGAACGGCAAGCCGGCTGCATCTGACAGCTATCCTAATATTCCTGAGGAGACATCGTGGAGCCTGTCCAGGGAGTCGATGAAGGCTGACGGCCAGGACGTCGTGGTGGTGGACATTTTCTCTCCGGAGGAATGTCTCGAAGTCATTGTCGAAAATGCCGAACTGCTCGGCTGGGGCAATGGCGATCCGGGCTTCAAGGAAAAGGAACGCCCCGCTGCAGGCGACGGCAACAGATTGTTGGTCAAGCCTTTCAGCGGGTGCGCCCAAATTATTGTCCGGTCTCGTGAAGGTTCCTCAGGCGACGCTGTGGTCCACATCGGGGCCCGATCCTTCAAGATTCACCTTATTTAGAATTCAATGTATTGATCACCCCGGTATTGATCTCCCTGAACCTCTTCTCGTCGAGCTTCACGATACGGTCATAAGTCATGATACCGTTCACCTCGACTTCCACGTCGGTCGTCTGGGTATAGACGGCTGCGGCCGTTCCGGTATAGATATAATGCTTCAGCAGCTCAGCATATTCCGCATACTGCTCCAGAACCTCGTCAGCACTGCTCTTGACGGCACCGTAGCCCCAGTTCTTGTCCTGCTTCCAGAGATGTCCCGGCACAGGATATCCGATTCCTCCATATTCTCCGAGGACGTTCACGAACTTGCCTTCCACTGCGTTCATGGCCGGCTGAGGATAATGATGGCAGTCCTGGATGTCTCCGCAGAACGCGAAATTGCCTCCGGAAGCCTGGTTGATGAGCCTGGTAGGGTCAAGATTCCTCGTATAGGCCACAACTTCCTTCGTGTCGAACTGGCCCCATGCCTCATTGAACGGAACCCATACCACGATGCACTGGAATCCTTTCAGGGCATTTATGATCTCTGTCCACTCCTTGTAATAATTGTCCTTCCATTCCTGGGGAACCACGCAGTCCGTACCGCCGAGGAAGCTGTCTCTTGACCACACATTGTTCTGGCCAGCAATGATTTCCGGGTCACGTGTCTGGAGTACTCCAGTGGAGAAGTCACCGATGCACGGCATGTCCTGCCATACGAGAATGCCCTCCACGTCGGCATAGTAATACCACCTCGCAGGCTCCACCTTGATATGTTTGCGGATCATGTTGAATCCCCACTCCTTGGTCTTGGCAATATCATAGCGGAGAGCCTCGTCGGTCGGGGCCGTATAGAGTCCGTCAGGCCACCATCCCTGGTCGAGAGGTCCGAAATGGAAGAGTTCCTCACCGTTCAGGGCCATTCTCTTGCTCTGCTTCGGTTTCCGGGACACAGAGATTTCGCGTGCCGCCGTATATCCGTCCACAGAATCTATCACCTTGCCGCCACGTAAGATGCTCACTTTCAGCCCATAAAGATACGGGCTGTCAGGAGACCAGAGCTTCATGTCCGGGACATTGATCAATGCCTTGCCGTCAGATGCCGATGCCGATGCGACCACAGTCGAAGCAGGAGTCTCCGCGCTGTAGCCGATACCGCCCTCGAGAAGATCCACTTTAACCTCGTCTCCGTCCAGGAGGCATGCAGTCTTCACCTCAACGCTGAAAGTGCCTGCCTTGATGTCTGAAACCGCATAATATGACTCTACCGAAGTCTGGGGAACGCCCTCGAGCCATACGGTCTGCCAGATGCCGGTCACAGGGGTGTACCAGATGCCCTGAGGTTCATTGACCTGCTTTCCGCGAGGCTGCCAGGAATTGTCGGTGGCATCCCATACCCTGATTTTCAGGACATTGCCCTTGCTCTTCACAGTCCCTGTCAGGTCCACAGTGAACGGAGTGTATCCTCCGGTATGGCTTGCGAGCAGGGTTCCGTTCACATAAATGTCAGCCTTCCAGTCAACGGCTCCGAAATGAAGGAGAACCCTGCGGCCTTTCCACGCTTTCGGCACGTCGAACGACCTCTCATACCACAGAGCCTGGTCCTTGCCCACGTTCCTTCCGACTCCGGAAAGTGAGGACTCCACTGCAAACGGCACGAGAATCCTGCCTTCCGGCGTGAAGTCCGAAGCTTCTGCAGGGGTGATGGCATAGTTCCACAATCCATTGAGGTTCATCCAGCTGCTCCTGACCATCTGGGGTCTCGGATACTCCGGAAGCGGTGCTGAAGGGTTTACTTCGGACGCCCATTTGGTCCTGATAGTGCTGCCTGCAGGAGTCCATTCCTGAGCTGACAACATGGCCGGCAATGCCGCGACGGCCAGCAACAAATTCAAAGCTTTTCTCATCATCTGAATATTCATTAGTATATTGGTTTCGGTGCAACGGAAGCGAATATACTAATAAAAGATGACAAATCCATAACCTGCCAGGCTCATAGGTTGAGTTCAAGACTGTGGCTGCCTGGAGAATATGGAATAAATGCGGAGTGCCCGGAGGCGGAATTGTATATGACAATGTCGTATTCGGCATCCCGGAACACCCTGTGCACCCGGTACTCCCCTATCGAGGAAGGCAGGCATGGCTTGATGAGCAGGCCGTCATATTCCGGATGGATTCCGAGAAGGTACTCACTGACAGTCACCCAGTTCCAGGCCGCAGTGCCGGTCAGCCAGCTGTTCTTGCCCTCGCCGGGACGTGCGGCATCCTTGCCCGCAACCATCTGGCAATAGACATAAGGCTCGACCTTGTGCAGTTCCTGGTCCTGGATGAAGGCCGGTGAAATCTTGCAATAATGTTCCCAGGCATCTTCAATGCGCCCGTCCAGGACCTCGGCAATAATAATCCACGGATTGTTGTGGCAGAAAATGCCGGCGTTCTCCTTGTAGCCCTGCGGATATGAGGAAATCTCTCCGTATTCCTTGTAATAGCGGGTGAAGGCTGGATTGTTCAGAACGATACCGTGCTCACAGTCAAGCATTTCCTTGACAGAGTCAAGGGCCTTGGAGCACATTCCTTCGTCCTCACCTATGCGGGCCATGGCGCACCAGCCCTGGCTTTCAATGAATATCTTCGACTCCGGGCTGGAGGACGACCCGACCTTGTTGCCGTAGAAGTCGTAGGCCCTGAGATACCATTCCCCGTCCCAGCCGGACTTTCTGACGGCCTTGTCCATTTCCCGGACATTGTCCAGGACCCTGGAAACTGGCGGAAGGTCTGCCCGGTAATGCTCCGGATGCTTCCCGAGGAAATCCAGCAGTCCGGCGAACTGATTTCCTACGAACACATAAAGCCCGGCTATCATCAGTGACTCAGCACTGCGGCCCTCCATATTGGAAGTGGTCTGGAAAGATTCGTCCGGATCTTCCGAGAAGCAGTTCAGGTTCAGGCAGTCGTTCCAGTC
This sequence comes from Bacteroidales bacterium, assembly GCA_004552615.1. Lineage (GTDB taxonomy): Bacteria > Bacteroidota > Bacteroidia > Bacteroidales > UBA932 > Cryptobacteroides. The sequence continues at coordinate 18,085 of SFNZ01000026.1, forward strand.
GGCCCTGCCTATGAGCGGAAGCCCGTGAGGGCCGAGATTATTCTCCACATGACGGAGGCTCACTGCGAGATGATCCATCAGGGTCGCGCAAGAGTCCTGTGAATCAGCATATTTCACCTGCTCCGAGAGAATGCTGAAGTCTCCTGTCTCCTTCAGATAGGCGATTGTCCCGAAGACGAGCCAGAGGGGATCATCGTTGAAGCCGCAACCTATGTCGTTGTTGCCTTTCTTCGTAAGTAGCTGATACTGATGGTAGCAGCCTCCGTCAGAGAACTGCGTGGCGGCTATGTCAAGTATCCTCTCGCGGGCCCTTTGCGGTATCTGGTGCACGAAGCCGGCGAGATCCTGGTTGGAATCCCTGAATCCCATTCCGCGCCCGATTCCGCTCTCGAAGAAGCTTGCGCTGCGGCTCATGTTGAACGTGACCATGCACTGGTACTGGTTCCACACATTCACCATCCTGTCGAGTTCCGGGACCGGAGTTGATACCGAGAACCTGCCGAGGAGGCCGTCCCAATATTCTTTCAGCGCTTCAAAGGCCTTGTCCACGTCCTCCACGGTCCGGAAAGAGTCCATCATCTCACGGGCCCTGGTCTTGTTGATGATGGCTGAGCAGGAGTTCAGCTCCCGGCCTGAAGGCTCTGCAAATTTATCATTTTCAGGATTTTCCACATATCCGAGCACGAAGACGACGTCTTTTGTCTCCCCTGGCTCGAGGGTAATGTCGATGCAATGCGAGGCCACCGGGCTCCATCCGTGCGCCACGGACATACCGGGATTGTTCTCCATTACCGCCCTCGGGGTGTCGAAGCCGTTGTAAGGCCCGAGGAAACTGTCCCTGTCCGTGTCGAAACCGGCCACAGGCAAATTGGCCCCGTAGAAGGCATAATGGTTCCTGCGCTCCCTATACTCTGTTTTGTGATAGATTACTCCGTCCTCTATCTCCACCTCACCTACGGATAGATTGCGCTGGAAATTCTCCATGTCAGTGGAGGCGTTCCAGAGGCACCACTCCACGAAAGAGAAGAGAGTGAAGGACTTGGCCACGTCACTTGTATTGGTGAGTGTCACTTTGTGGACTTCGCAGCGGTGTCCGGCCGGGACGAAGAAAAGCACGCTTGCCCTCAGCCCGTCTTTCTCGCCTGTTATGCGGGTGTATCCCATTCCGTGCCGGCACTCGTAGAAATCGAGAGGGGTACGGCAAGGCTTCCAGCCCGGAGACCAGACGGAACCGTTGTCATTGATGTAGAAATATCTTCCTCCGGAATCCATAGGAACCCCGTTGTAACGGTAACGCAGGATTCTCCTGTAGCGTGCGTCCCGGCAGAAGCAGTAGCCTCCGGCCGTGGCCGAGATCAGGGAGAAGAAATCCTCAGTCCCGAGATAGTTTATCCAGGGCCATGGGGTTGCAGGATCCGTGATGACGAACTCGCGGGAGCTGTCATCGAAATGTCCGTAAATCATTTGTTTAGTTATTTATTAAGGTCCCCCCGGCTTCGCTCGGGATGACATAGGGGAAAAGCGGCTGGAGGCACATCGTGCCGTGATGGAGAGTTCTTAACGTGGTGCGCCGTCATACACTGACTTGAGCGTATATGTCCGGTCAGAAGTGCCAAACGCCTTGTTCATTACGTCGATTAGAGGTTTGGAATCATTGATATAGCTACCGTCAGAATGGTCAATAAAGCCGAAAGACTCATTTCCTGTGCTCTTAGCCCCATTGTCCCAGACCACAGGACAGAGGCCGTACTCCCTGGCAGCCTTGAATACGAACTCGAACCAATACTGCTGGAAAGACTTCGCCCGGTCATCAGGTCTGTTGACAACACCACACTCGCCTATATATACCGGGATGTTGTTGTCCAGATATTTCTCTTTCAGCATCTTGAATGTATCAATTACATTCTTCTCGCTGTGATTCGGGTCTTTCTTGCCGTCAGCTCCGGTATGTCCCCATTCAGTATATGCCTGATTCTGGCCGAGGGCATATCCCGAAGGATCATAGAAATGCACGGACACTATCAGCCTGTCCCTGGCTGAATCTTCCGGGAGAATAAGATTATTGACTGTAAGCGAAGGATTTGCGGTATATCCGAGGACAGCGAGGTATCTGCCGGCATTGTTTCCTCCCGTCGAGCGTACTGTGGTAACAAATGCCTGGGCAAGTTCATTGATCACGGAATATTGCTTTCCGCCGTCTGTGAGGTTGCCGCCGCCTCCCCAGCCACCGTCCTGAATTTCATTGTATCCCTCGAATATGAGCCAGTCGCCCTCATCCGCGAATTTCTGTGCAATCTGTTTCCAGACAGCCTTGTACTTCGCCATCATCTCGGTCTTGAATGCCTCATTCTGGGCGGCCTTGTGTACGCAGAGCCATCCTGTCTCAGGACTGTCGTCGTGATGGATGTTCACTATGGCATTGAGACCGGCATCCTTTGCATAACCTGCAATCTCGGCCACCCTGTCAAGCCAGGCAGCTTCAACCACATAATCAGGCGCATCCCCGATATGACCCATCCAGGTCACTGGAATGCGGACAGTGGAGAAGCCCTTGGCCTTTATGCCGTCCATCGTCTCCCGGGTGCATTTCGCATTGCCCCAGAAAGTCTCACCTGAGACTCCGTTGATGACTGCATCCATCTGGTTGCCAAGGTTCCAGCCATAGCCCAGTTTACCGGATAACGCAACAGCATTATTTCCCGGCAATGAAGGTTTGTCAAGGAATGACAGATCCTCCACCGCAGCAGCCTGATTGACAGTCAGATATTTCTTCTGCACATCACTGACAATTGAGAACTGTACAGATCTCGGCTGATAACTGTCATTGGCAGAAACTTTTACGGTCAATTCGGAGGAATTGTCCTTGACAGCGGACGCCGTGACCCCGCACCAGTCGCTCTGGCCGACAATATAAGGCTTCA
>SFNZ01000003.1 GCA_004552615.1 Bacteroidales bacterium
CAGGCCATCGGCAAGACGCCGGCAGAATTCTGGCAGATGAGTGACGGAATAGCCAAAGGACAGGACGCGAGCAACATCCTGGCCTATATGAAACTCATGGCGGACGAGGCCAAGGCCAAGGGCATCAAGCTTAAAAGGGAGGAGCTGAAGATGTTCGGGGCCGGCATCGAGTTGTATTCCGGAGTGGAGAAATGGTTCAGGCTCATCAATCTTTACGGAGAGATGAAAGGGGTGAAGGTGGAGCATTACATCAATTCATCCGGGCTGAAGGAAATCATCGAGGGCTCGCCTATTGCCGGACGCTTCAAGCACATATTCGCAAGCTCGTTCATATACAACGAGGACGGGGAGGCGGAATGGCCGGGCATCGCCGTGGACTACACGGCCAAGACACAGTTCATTTTCAAGATTAACAAAGGCATTTTCAGTTCGCGTGACGCAGCCAAAGTAAATGAGAGCGTTTCGGATGACAAGAAACGCATCCCGTTCACACAGATGATTTATGTCGGGGACGGCGATACCGACGTGCCTTGCATGAAGATTGTCAATATGTTCGGGGGACATTCCATAGCTGTGTATGACCCCGAGAACAAAAAGAAGAAAGCCGTCGCGGAAAAGCTGAAACGTCAGGGACGTGTCAATTTCACCGCTCCGGCCAACTATGAGGCAGGTGGAAAGGTCTATGAAGTGGTATGCCGCATCATTGACAAGATAGTCGCAGACATAGCCCTTTCCAGACTTTCCAAGGGCTGATTATTTCCCGAATCTCTTCAGTATATCCCCGTATGCGTCGATTCTCCTGTCACGGAGGAAAGGCCATCCGCGGCGGACATACTCGGTCCTGTCAAGGTCAATCTCGACGACCTTGTTCTCTTCGCTGTCAGTGCCGAATTGGGCCAGGATCTCGCCCTGGGGCCCTGTAGCGAATGAATATCCCCAGAAATCGAGTCCGATGGTATTGCCGGACGGATCGTCCTCATGTCCGACACGGTTCACCGTGATGACAGGAAGCCCGTTGGCCACTGAATGTCCCCTCTGGACCAGCTGCCAGGCCTGGCGCTGGGTCTGCTGTTCCTCTTTCGAATCGGTCCCGACGCCTCCGATTGCAGTAGGGTAAATCAGGAGTTCGGCCCCGTTGAGAGCCATGAGCCTCGCTGCTTCCGGATACCACTGGTCCCAGCATACGAGCACTCCGAGGTCTCCCACGGATGTGTGGACAGGCCTGAATCCGAGGTCCCCGGGAGTGAAATAGAATTTCTCATAGAAACAAGGATCGTCCGGAATGTGCATCTTGCGGTATTTTCCGGCAATGGAGCCGTCCTTTTCAATGACTACCGCAGTATTGTGATACAGCCCGGGAGCACGTCTTTCAAAAAGCGAGAGCACAAGGACGATTCCGAGCTCGCGTGCAAGTGCACCGAACCGCTCGGTTGACGGTCCAGGGATAGTCTCTGCCAGGTCACATATCGATGCTTCCTCGGTCTGGCAGAAATATACGCTGTTGTGCAGTTCCTGGAGCACGACGAGCTGGGCTCCTTGCGAAGCGCACTGCCTGATATTCGCCTCAAGCTTGCTGATATTGGCAGCGATGTCCGTTCCGCAGGACTGCTGCACCATTCCGACTTTGAGTATTCTTGACATATTCAGTTTGAATTTATTACAATATTCAGCCCCTCTCCCGTCATTTCCCCTGCGCCGGTCCCAGCCAGCCTTCCGGGAACTGCATCGTCACGCAGTGGAGGGAGCCGTGCCCTGAGAGAAGAGGGCGGCAGTCGATTACCTTGATTTCCCTGTCTGGGAATGCCTCCTGCAATCTTTCCGCAGCAATGTCATCGAGCGGGGAACCGGATCCCGGGACAAGTACTGCCCCGTTGATTATCAGGAAATTGGCATAGGAAGCAGGAAGTCTGTATCCGTCCAGCCAGAGAGGTTCCGGCAGAGGGAGAGGAATCAGACGGTAAGGTTTCCCGTCTTCAGTCCGGAATTCCCGGAGCTGGGCCTCCATCGCATGAAGTCCGGCATAATTCTCGTCCGACTCGTCGGTACATTGTGTGTATGCTATGGTGTCAGGGGAGCAGAAACGGGCCATGATGTCCACGTGGCTGTCCGTATCGTCCCCGGCAATTCCCCCATGCTCGAGCCAGAGGACCCGTTTCAGTCCGAAAGCCTGCCTGAGTTCCCCTTCAATCTCCTCGCGGGAGAGATATTCGTTGCGGTTCACTGAGCAGAGACATTCCGCAGTGGTCAGGAGGGTTCCCTGCCCGTCGGAATCAATGCTGCCGCCTTCGAGCACGAACGGCCTCATGTCCACGCACATGACATCCTCCTCGAACATTCCGGAGAAGAAGACCTTGCGCGTCATCTGGTTGTCCAGGTCGGAAGCGAACTTCAGGCCCCAGCCGTTGAACACGAAATCGTAGAGGTATTTCTCCCCGTCATCCCCGTGGACAGAGATTCCGCCATGGTCCCTGGCCCAGGTGTCGTTGATCGGGCATTCGCAGAATGCAATGGCATTGATATCAATGTCAAGTGACAGTGATCCGGACAGTTCCGCAAGGCGTTCCCGCGTATCTTCCACGGATGAGGTGACTATCATCAGGGCCTCATGTCCGAGGACAGCGGCGGCTATCTTCGCATAACACTCCTGGACTTTCTCCAGTTCATACCAAGGGGTGGTCGTGTCCGGCCACGTGAGCTGGACTCCACTCTGTTTCTCCCATTCTGCAGGCAGTCTCATGAAATTTGAATTTTATTACGTCAATACAACCTGCAAAAATAAACAATTTATCTCAATCCTACCAGTTGTCGGTGCGGAAAGGTGCCACAGGAAGATTGCAGCGGCCGGTCAAGTTGCCGGGCTGGAAATCCTTGAAGCAATATCGTACTGCCACAGGCCGAGGGACTTCCCCGCTCCAGACCACGATTGTCCGGTGAGGTCCCAGTTTTGCCTCGGCAGGATGGAAGACCTTGTCCTCCCCGGCCACTTCGAATCCCTCGATCCCGTGCCACGGGCTGAATCCGTAGTCCGCCCCGTCAAAATACAGGGTGACTTCGCAGCCATCGACTTTCATTTCCCTGTACACAGGTCCGTCACAAACTATCCCTTCACGGCCATAGGTCTTGTTAAGTGCCTGGTAAGCAAGACGGTAGCCGACTTCTTTCTTACGGCAAGGATGAATCTGGTCGTATTCATAAGGATAGACCAGATCGTTGGTGCAGACGATTCCGCTGTTCGGAATCATGCCGGCAGCCTTCCTCTGTGCCTCTCTCTGGCGGGCCCCGAGAGTGCCGTCCCCGCTGTATTTCCAAGGAGCGAGCTCGACCTCATAGAACGGAAGCCGACCCTGTCCCCAGAGCTCCCGCCAGACCTCCACCATCCTGGCAAGACGGTCGGCATAATATTGGTACAGACCGGCATTGGTCTCTCCCTGATACCAAAGGAAGCCTTTTAGAGTATAATTGTGAACCGGATGGAGCATGCCGTTGTACATGACATATGAAGAGCAGCAGTTCCACCATCCGCCCGGATCCTTGCGGTGCAGCTCACCGAGAGACAGGGTCTCAACAGGGTATTCGCGGACTATCTCCTCAGGCATCCAGCTCTCGACAGCGGACCCGCCCCAGTTGCATTCCAGAAGGCCGACCGGCACGTCAAGAACGGAATTCAGCATTTTGGCGAAATACCATCCGGCGGCGGAAATCCATCTCGCGGTCTCAGGTGCAGGAACTACCCATCTACCCTCAACCGTATCCTGGACTTCAAGGCTTCCGGTCTTCGGGACCTTGACCTGGCGTATCTTGTCTTTCCATTGTCCGGAAAGGGCTATTTCCTCGGCCGATCCTTCCACAGGACAGAGCCAGAAACCGTCGAGAGGCATCTCCATATTGGACTGACCTCCGCAGAGCCATACCTCTCCTATGAGAATATTGCCGAGAGTGACCTTCCCGTCCTTGTCTGAAATGGTGACTGTCTGCGGCTCGTAACCGGCTGCAGGAGTAGGAACGGAGAGTTTCCAGGCCCCGTCGCTTCCGCATTCAGCCGTATAGACAGACTTCGACCAGGAGACTGTGACTTTCACACGGCCTTCCCCCCAGCCCCATAGATTGACGTCGGATTGCTGCTGGAGCACCATGTTGTCACTGAGAATCTGCGGCAGCCTAATCTTGGCATCAGCCGGCTGTATTGCAGACAGAATCAAGGCGGAGACCGCCAATGCAAATGAGCGAAGTTTCATGTTCGGTTTCATATTTAATAATTCAATTATTCAGGTTTAAATCATTCCTTTCGATAACCTCGAGGCACATTCGGGAATTGTGATAAGGGCATTTCCAGAAACCCGCCTTGTCATTCGTCCGGTCAGGCGTCCCGTCCGCCTTGAGGCTCCAGAACCATTCCCCTCCCTCCCTGTCGGAAATGCGCGTCCTGATGAATTTCCACACATCTTCCGCGATTCCCAGGGCCTTCTCATCCCCGGTGAGCTGATACAGATTCAGATAGCCCACGACGGTCTCGGCCTGCACCCACCAGTGCCGGTCAGCATCCACAGCCCCGGTCTCCCCATGGAACTCGTAAATCATTCCGCCACCCGGGATATACCCTTCCGATGCTGCATCGGCAATTTGCTTCACCACAGGCAGGTATTTCTCCCTCAGGGCATCGCCACCTGCGACATGCGCGGCCTCGTCAATGAGCCAGGAGGCCTCTATGTCATGCCCGTAGGACACAATCTCGTGACGGTTGTTCCAGTCATCGTCGAAAAACAGGCGCAGATGTCCCGTCGAAGGGTCCATTATCTTTTCCGAAAAAATGTCGAGAAGATTCAATATCCTCTCCCTGAGCCCCTCGTCAGGCCACACCCGGTAAAGATTCGCATAAGGCTCGATGATATGCAGATGGGTGTTCATCGTCTTGTGCTCGTTGGCATCCTTCTCGCTGAGTCTCACGTCACCGAGAGGTTTCCAGTCCCTCGAGAGGGCCTCGAAATACCCGTTCCGGACAGGGTCAGCGCTGTATTTCTCTATATCCCGGTAAAGGTCAGCGGCAAGACCTGTCGCAGAACTGTCCCCTGTTGCCCTAGCATATTCACTGAGGCCGTATATGGCAAATCCGAGTGCGTAAATCTGCTTCTTCGTGTCAAGAGGACGTCCTTCACTGTCCACGCTCCAGTACACTCCCCCGTACTCCTGGTCGATGAATTTCTCCTCGAGTTCCTGCTTCATGCGCGAGGCGCATTCAAGATATGATTCCCTGCGGAGAACCCGGTATGCGGCAGAAAAAGCCCAGAGCATCCTCGAGACCATGACCGCTCCGAGAGGTTCGCCGGGAATCTCCTCCCCATAACCTGAAATCCGTCCGGGAACAGGCTCGCCCGGCCTGCACATCCTCGTGCTCCAGAAATGTAAAATATTGGTTTCCAGTTCTTCAAGCATTTCCTGGGCCATAGCGCGAAGGGCCTGGCCGTTTCTGACATCCGGATTATTCATGATATATGGAGTTTTCATCTTGGTTTCAATGCATACAAATATACGTCATTCCGGTCAAAGAGGAAATGCAGGAAGACAATCCCGGCCAATAATATAAAAAAATGTTAAAATAGTATCAAAATTTTGGTATATTTGCCGCTGAGGATTATTAATGGCCAACACAATCAACCACAATGAGCGAAGTATTCACAGAAATCACCAACCTCTCCAATATGGACTGTTTCAACATCGTCGAGAGGCACAAGACCGAGTTCACATATCCGCTGCACCGCCACCGGGAATTCGAGCTGAATTTCGTGGAGCACGGGAGCGGCGTACAGAGAATCGTCGGGGACAGCGTGGAGACCATCGGAGACTTCGATCTCGTGCTGATAGGTGCGGAGAATCTCGAGCACGTATGGGAGAACGGAACCTGTAAAAGCAGCGATATCAGGGAGATAACCATCCAGTTTTCCCCGGATTTCCTCGGTGAGGAGTTGCTCGGGAAAAACCAGTTCGACTCCATCAGGAAGATGCTCAAGGCGGCCGACCACGGCATTGCATTCTCGATGGAGGCCATAATGCGCATATACAACTCGCTCTCCGGCCTTGCTAACGACCAGAACAATTTCCTGCAGTTCCTGAAGGTCCTCTACATCCTCAACGAACTCTCGAAAGGACCATATAAAGTATTGGCCAGCAGTTCATTCGCCCACTCCGCACGAAATCAGGAAAGCCGGAGGGTGACGAAGGTCAAGCAATACATAAACGACCATTACGCCGAGGAACTCAGGCTCGGAGACCTTGCTTCACTCGTGGGAATGAGTCCTTCCGCATTCAGCCGTTTCTTCAAGTTGAGGACAGGCAAGTCATTGTCCGACTACGTGTTGGATATCCGTTTAGGCTATGCCGCAAGGCTTCTCGTGGACTCCACGAGGAATATCTCGGAGATATGCTATGAATGCGGATTCAACAATCTTTCTAATTTCAACAGGATATTCAAGGCAAAAAGGTCCATCACCCCGAGGGAGTTCAGGGCCCTGTACAAGAAGAACAAGGTGACGGTGTGATTCGCAGTATCCCCTTCAGCATCATTATTTATATCATTATTTATCAAATTAGTATTTGTTTACCAAGAGGACATCTTCTATCTTTGCAAGGCAAAATGACACTGAACTATTGTTATGAAAGTTTTATCGAAATTGAGCCTTGCAATGACATTGTCCCTATGCTGCGCTTGCTGCGGAAACAGGGATGCCGCTGATTTCATTTCCGTCAGGGACGGACAGTTCGTCCGCGGAGACAAGCCTTACGGCTATTATATCGGTACCAACATGTGGTACGGTCCGGTACTCGCCTCAGCCACCGATGCTGCGGACCCGGACAGGCTCGCAGAAGAGCTCGATTCTCTCAAAGCATTGGGAATCACAAACTTAAGAGTCCTTCTCGGAGCTGACGGAGAAGCTGGCGTGCAATCCAAGGTGGAGCCTACCCTGCAGACTGCCCCGGGAGTCTATGACGAGAACATGTTCGTCGGAGTGGACAGATTCCTCTGCGAACTCGGAAAGAGGGGCATGACCGCGATTCTCTATCTGAACAACGCATGGGAATGGTCCGGAGGATACGGACAGTATCTGGAATGGGCAGGGGCAGGAAGCCCTTTGAATACTAATACTGCAACGTGGGACGAATACCGCGCGGCGACCTCGCGGTTCATCACCAACGAGAAAGCCCGTGAAATGTTCAGGAACCATGTCCGCAACGTCGTCACGAGGGTGAACACAGTGACCGGAAAACCTTATTCCGAGGACCCGGCCATCTTCTCCTGGCAGATTTGCAACGAACCGAGATGCTTCACCGATGACGAGGAGGTGCAGAAGGAGTTCGCATCATGGCTCAAGGAGATTGCAGGATATATCAAGTCATTGGATTCCAATCACATGGTATCTACCGGCAACGAGGGAAGCTTCGGATGCGAGATGAACATGGACCTCTACCGGGACATTCATTCATGCCCTGACATCGACTATCTCACGATACATATCTGGCCCTACAACTGGGGATGGGCCAAGGCGGACAACCTCGAGGGGACTCTCCCTGAAGCTCTCAGCAGGACCGACAGATACATTGACAGCCACATCATTCTTGCGGAAGAGCTCGGAAAACCTCTCGTAATTGAGGAGTTCGGGTTCCCGCGTGACGGATTCAGGTTCGAGAAAGGAAGTCCCGTAACCTGCCGTGACAAGTATTATTCCCACATATTCGGAAGGCTCGAGGATTCTGCCCGCAGGGGCGGCGTACTTGCCGGACTCAATTTCTGGACCTGGGGAGGGACCGCGTCACAGAATCCGGAGAACGTATATTGGAAGAAGGGCGATGACTACTGCGGAGACCCGGCGCAGGAGCAGCAGGGACTAAATTCCATATATCTCGACGACAGTTCCACAATCGGCCTGATCCGGGAAAGCAACGCACGCCTGGCAGCCACTGTGCCTGACCTTTCGGGAAAAGAAGCATCCGAGGGCCTGATTTCAATGCTCGCAGGGGCAGTCGCTGAAGGAAAGACGTTGTACGGCCACCAGGACGACCTTTTCTACGGACACAACTGGAAGCTGGAAGGCATCCCGGCAGACGGATTCACCCGCTCTGACGTGAAGGAATCATGCGGCAGCTTCCCGGCAGTTCTCGGAATGGACCTCGGAGGAATCGAAATCGGAGATGAATGCAATCTGGACGGCATCCCGTTCGAAATGATGCGCGCTGCGGCAGAGGAGCATTATGCAAGAGGAGGAGTCCTCACATTCTCATGGCACGCCCGCAATCCGCTGACCGGAGGTGACGCATGGGATATCACCTCGGACAAGGCCGTGGAATACATACTCAAGGGCGAGGGACAGGACAAGTTCCTCGGCTGGCTGGAAAGGACAGCCGATTTCCTCGAATCCGTGAAAGGTCCGGACGGGAAACCTGCGGCTGTCATCTTCAGGCCATGGCACGAACATACCGGAAGCTGGTTCTGGTGGGGACGCGACCTGTGCAGCATAAGGCAGTACCAGGATCTTTGGAACCTCACTTATGAATATATGGTATGCCGGAGAGGTCTGGCAAACCTGGTCTGGGCCTACTCCCCGGGCGGAGGCAATTCCGAAGAAATCTATATGGAAAGATATCCTGGAGACGGTACAGTGGACATTCTCGGTCTGGACTTGTACGAATATGTCAGGGAAGGCGAAAGCCTTGACTCGGCAAATGCAAGATTCAGCGCACAGATGAGGGACGCCTTCAGCTATATAAGCAGGCAGGCGGAATCCAGGTCAAAACTTGCAGCATTGACCGAAGCAGGACTTGAGAGCCTGGGACATCCGGCATGGTGGACAGAGGCACTTCTGCCTGTACTGAAGGAATACCCTGTGGCATACGCTCTTACATGGAGGAACGCCTGGGACAAGCCTATGCATTTCTATGCCCCGTACGAGGGATTCGAAAACGCCGGAGACTTCAGGAACTTCGTGGATGAAGGCAGCATTGTCATGCTCGACGGACTTAAGAAAAAAGGAAACAATTAATTATCACGTAATATGGAATTCAAAGAGAGGCTTGCCTGGCTGAGGTCCGGGCATGAGGCCTTGCTGACAAAGAAAAACTCTCCCGTGGAAGGAAACGGGGTTTACAGAAGATATGTCAATCCGGTGCTGACCGGTGAACACGCGCCTCTTGAATGGAGATATGACCTGAACCCCGGGACGAATCCTTATCTCATGGAAAGGTTCGGCATCCATGCCGCGTTCAATGCGGGAGCCATCAAATGGAACGGACGCTACCTGCTCGTCGTGAGAGTGGAGGGAGCCGACAGGAAATCCTTCTTCGCGGTAGCCGAGAGCCCGAACGGAATCGACAATTTCAAGTTCTGGGACAGGCCTGTGACAATGCCGGATTTCGGGGAGCCTGCCACCAACATATACGACATGAGGGTCACGGCCCACGAGGACGGATGGATATATGGTGTATTCTGCGTGGAGCGCAAGGATCCGGACGCCCCTGAAGGAGACCTTTCATCGGCAGTGGCAGCAGCAGGAGTTGCAAGGACAAAGGATTTCGTGAACTGGGAACGTCTTCCGGACATGAAATCAGCATCCCAGCAGAGGAACGTGGTCCTGCATCCTGAGTTCGTGAACGGCAAATATGCCCTCTACACGAGGCCACAGGACGGATTCATCGACGCCGGCAACGGCGGAGGCATTGGCTGGGCATTGGTTGACAACATGGATAATGTGGATATCCGCGACGAACGCATCATTAACCTCAGGCATTACCACACCATCAAGGAACTCAAGAACGGAGAAGGCCCGGCACCGATAAAGACAGACCGCGGATGGCTGCATCTCGCCCACGGTGTACGAGGCTGCGCATCAGGCCTTAGATATGTCCTGTATCTTTACATGACAGCACTTGACGATCCATCCAGGGTGATTGCAGAGCCGGCGGGATTCTTCATGGCCCCGGAAGGATGGGAATATGTCGGTGACGTGATGAACGTGCTTTTCTGCAACGGATGGATAAAGGACGATGACGGAAGGATCCTAATCTATTACGCTTCCTGCGACACCAGGATGCACGTGGCCGAATCCACCGTGGACAGGCTCGTGGACTATTGCCTGCACACGGAACCGGACGGATTCACCACCTCCGAATCGGTGAAATGCCTCAACCGACTGATTGACAAAAATTCCGGAAAATAATTTGACATTTCACCGGGGCATCTTATCTTTGTAATGAAAAGGGCCGGTTCATCCTGTTCCGACAGGACGGCCCTCTTTTTATGGAAATTCATCGCTAATAACACTAAGACAATGGCAAGAAACAATGCTGCAGCCGCCCTGCGCGAGAAAATCGGGTACGGACTCGGGGACATGTCCTCGTCCATGTTCTGGAAGATATTTTCCTACTACCTGCCTTTCTTCTATTCCAATGTATTCGGACTGAGTCTCGCCCATGCCGGCACACTCATGCTCGTCACCAAACTGTACGACGCCGTATCCGACCCTGTGATGGGCCTGATTGCGGACAGGACACATACCAGATGGGGAAAATACCGTCCTTATCTGCTCTGGATCGCCGTGCCGTTTGCTATAGCCGGAGTGCTGACTTTCTTCACGCCCCAGACTGACAGCTACACCTTCAAGCATATTTACGCTTACCTGACGTACATCCTCATGATGACCGTGTACACCGCCATCAACGTGCCTTACGGCGCAATGCTCGGCGTGGTGACCGACGACTCCAGGGAGAAGTCCGTATTCTCCTCATTCAGAATGTTCTTCGCATTCATCGGAAGCTTCATTGCAATGGGCCTCTTCGAACCGCTTCTCAGGCTCCGCGGAAAGATGGCCGGAACATTGCCTGAGGGATGGACCATAGGGGACTCTTCCCCAATGGATTGGACAGTCGCGATGATCATCATCGGAGTATGCTGCGCAGCACTCTTCATAGCATCATTTGCGTTCACCAAAGAAAATGTACGTGAGGACCACGAAGTGGCCGGCAACGACCCGATAGAGGAGTTCGCACTGACGAGAGAACAAGTCCGCGAAGATATTGAGTCCTCAGGAAAAAGCTCATCCTCAATCCTTTCAGACCTCAAGGCCCTCGTATCCAACGGCCCGTGGTGGATGCTTCTCGGAGGCGGAATCGCGATTCTGCTCTTCAACTCCATCAGGGGAGGTGCAGCGGCTTATTATTTCGCGGACGTGCTCGGAACGAATTCAATATTCACCCTCGCAGCATTCCTGACTGCAGGTGAGGTGGCACAGCTCGCCGGAGTATGCGTCACGGTCCCTGTATCGGAGAGAATCGGCAAGAAGAACACATTCATTTCAGTATTGATATTCATCACCATCCTCAGCGTGCTCATTATGTTCCTGCCTGAGACGAAAGGCGGAATGTGGGCCCTGATGATATTCCAGGTGCTCATCTGCATTGCGATAGGAATCAACTCACCTCTGCTCTGGTCGATGTTCGCGGACGTGGCCGACTATTCGGAAGTGAAGAACGGGTCTTCCTCCACCGGCCTGATTTTCTCCTCTTCATCAATGGCCCAGAAGTTCGGTGCGGCATTCGGAAGCGCAATAGTACTCTGGGTGCTCATGGCATTCGGATATGACAATGCCAAAGGGGCCGTACAGACACCGGAGGCTCTCGGCACCATCAAGGCCCTGATCAGCTGGATACCGGCTCTCGGTTCAATCCTCGGACTTGCGGCAATGTCATTCTACCCTCTGACGGACAGGAAGATGGTGGAGATACACAAAGAACTGAAAGAAATAAGGAAGCAGAGATAAATTGGTTATCTTTGCGGAATGAAATTCAAGATAAATTCAGCATACAGGCCGGCAGGTGACCAGCCGGCCGCAATTGACGGCATCTGTTCCGCCCTCCAGGAGGGATCGGATGCCGTTACCCTGCTCGGTGTAACGGGATCGGGAAAGACGTTCACGATGGCCAACGTTATCGAGCGCCTGCAGCGTCCCGCATTGATACTCAGCCACAACAAGACCCTTGCGGCCCAGCTCTACGGAGAGTTCAAGTCCTTCTTCCCGGACAATGCCGTGGAGTATTTCGTATCGTATTATGACTATTACCAGCCGGAGGCCTACATTCCCTCCACCGACACATATATCGAGAAGGACCTGAGCATCAACGAGCAGATTGACAAGCTCCGTCTCAGCGCGGCATCGGCCCTCATGTCCGGAAGACGGGACGTGATCGTGGTATCGAGCGTATCCTGTCTCTACGGCATCGGCAATCCCCAGGACTTCCATGAACAGACCGTGAAGATTCACGTCGGGCAGCAAATCAGCGAGACCCGACTGCTGTATCATCTGGTGGACGCCCTGTTCAGCAGGACCGAGACGGACTTCAAGAGAGGCACGTTCAGGGTACGCGGAGACACGGTGGATGTTTATCTCGGAGGAGCTGACGAGGCAGTACGCATAGAGTTCTTTGGGGACGAAATAGATTCCCTGTCACTGATAGACCCTGTCACGGGAGCCACCATCGAGCAGCTGAGCGAGGTGCCAATCTACCCGGCCGGCAATTTCGTCACCACCAAGGAGAAGACCGTCAGGGCTGTAAGCATGATTCAGGACGACCTGGTGAAACAACTCGAATATTTCGAAGAAATCGGCAAGCATCTCGAAGCCAAGAGGCTGAAACAGAGGGTGGAATACGACCTGGAGATGATCAAGGAGATGGGTTATTGCCCCGGAGTAGAGAATTATTCCAGATATCTGGACGGGAGGAAAGAGGGACAGAGGCCGTTCTGCCTCATCGACTATTTCCAGGATGATTTCATAACCTTCATCGACGAAAGTCACGTGACGATTCCTCAGATAAGGGCAATGTACGGAGGAGACCACTCCAGAAAATCCGTCCTGATTGAATACGGCTTCCGTCTTCCAGCTGCCGCGGACAACAGGCCTCTGAAATTCGAGGAATTCGAGGAGATTACAGGGCAGACGGTTTTTGTCAGCGCCACCCCGTCCGACTATGAACTGAGAAGGTCCGAAGGACTTGTGGTGGAGCAGGTCGTCAGGCCGACCGGACTTCTCGACCCGCCGATTGAGGTGAGACCTACCCAGAACCAGGTGGACGACCTGCTGGAAGAGATCCGCAGGCGTGCGGAAGTGGACGAAAGGGTGCTCGTGACCACATTGACGAAAAGGATGGCGGAGGAACTCGACGACTTCTTCGGCAAACGCGGAGTGAGATGCCGCTATATCCACTCGGACGTGGACACGGCAGAAAGGGTCGAGATCATCGAGGACTTCAAGAACGGGCTTTTCGACGTTCTCGTGGGAGTGAACCTTCTCAGGGAAGGACTGGACATACCTTCGGTCTCGCTTGTAGCCATCCTCGACGCGGACAAGGAGGGATTCCTCCGTTCCCAGGTAGCTCTCACGCAGACGGCAGGACGAGCCGCGAGAAACGTGCACGGTCTCGTGATCATGTACGCCGACTCGGTGACAAAGTCGATGCAGGAGACCATCTATGAGACCGACAGGCGCAGGAAAAAGCAGATAGAATACAACAATCTGAACCATATTACCCCAAAGCAGGTGGAGGTCAAGCACAATGCTCTCGCAATGGAGCTCGGGGGCAGCCCGGGCAAGGATGCAGCAGGCAGGAATGCAGGCCGCGTCACAGCTTCCAATTCATACAACGCCCCGGTGTTCATCCCGGACCCGAGCGCACTTGGAAAAGGCCGGATAACCGTCGGGCTCGGAGACGATTCGAAGAGGGAGACGAATTCAGCATACGTGGAAGGTTATCTCCAGGCAGACCTCGCAGCCGTCCTCCAGGATCCGGTCATCAGGTCCATGTCCCGCAAACAGGTGGAAAAAGCCGCGGAAGAGGCAAGGCGCAAGATGAAAAAGGCCGCATCCGAACTGGATTACGGGGCTGCAGCCCGCTACAGGGACGAAATGTGGGCTCTCGAGCAATATCTTAAGGTATGGAAAGAGCAATGAACAGGAGACGCAGCATAGCCATTGTCGGAGGAGGAGCTGCCGGATGTTTCGCCGCTGCGAACATAAAGGCATTGTCTCCGGACACAGACGTTACCATATTCGAAGCCGGCAGGAAACTGCTTGCCAAGGTGGCCGTCACAGGCGGAGGCAGATGCAACCTTACCAATACCTTCCGGGATATCCGGAATCTGGAGGAGGCCTATCCGAGGGGACACAGGCTGATGCGCAGGTTGTTCGGACGCTTCAATCATGAAGATACGTGCAAATGGTTCAGGGACAGGGGTGTAAGACTTGTTGTACAAGAAGATCAATGCATTTTTCCGGAATCCCAGGACGCCATGGAGATTGTCTCCTGCCTCACGGAAGCCATACTTTCGTCCGGCGTCAGGGTCGAGACGGGGGCCAGGGTTACAAGTATTGAACCCGGATGGAGAATCATGACAGGGAACGGGGATTGCGGCAGGACGTTCGATGCCGTCATAGTCACCACTGGAGGATGCACCGGAAGCGGATGGGACGGAATCTTCAGCGGACTCGGACTGGAAATCTCGGCTCCGGTACCGTCATTGTTCAGTGTCAGGGTGGATGACAAGGAATTGAAATCCCTGATGGGCACGGTTGTGGAGAATGTCTCCGTATCCATTCCTAGAACAAAGTTCCGGGCCTCGGGGCCGCTTCTCATAACAGACTGGGGCATGAGCGGACCGGCCATTCTCAAACTATCGTCATACGCAGCCAGGTTCCTGGCGGAAAACGGATACCGCTCGTCAATGATAATCAACTGGTCCGGAGACTCAAGCGTTCAGGAGACAGCGGAAATGCTGGGCAGAATATCAGCCGCAAATCCGAGGAAACAGATAGTAAACGCATTCCCTGAATCATTCAATAGCCGTCTCTGGGAATTTCTGCTGTCCCGGACCGGAATCAATCCTGATACGAGGTGGCAGGATGCAGGAGCCAGAGCCCTCAACCGGATTGCCGAAAGGCTCCATGCAGATGAATATTTCATATCGGGGAAGAACAGGTTCAAGGCCGAGTTCGTGACATGCGGAGGAGTTTCCCTGTCGGAAATCAGTCCTGAGACCATGGAATGCAGGAAACATCCGGGACTGTATTTCGCAGGAGAAGTGGCCGACGTGGACGCCATCACGGGAGGTTTCAACCTTCAGGCCGCCTGGACAATGGGCTACATCGCCGCCTGCAGCGCCGTCAACGGAGATTGATCCACTTTGATTTGTAAAGAGATATCCCTCCGAGATACCCCGCTCCGCCTGAGACATTGGAATAAACGGCTGCAGGAGAAGTCACTCCCCAGCTCTGAAGTGCATTGTCCTTGTACGCAAAAGCTGCCGAGACACTCTTGAAGAGTTCCTCCGACAATGAATACACATAAATACGGCATTTATCCGGAGCAGCATCACTGAACGGGCCGGCATAAGCCTCAAGTTCACAGACTTCACCGTCACCGAAAAATTTGTCCGGAAGGAGCACTGAAGAGCCGGCTCTGACTATATCATATCCGTACTCTCCGAACATCGCATACGGATATGAGGAGCTTGCGGAAGAGGAGATTACTCCATCCAAAGTGTCCGGAGCCTTTCCCGGGCTAAGCATATAACAGAATTCCCCCGAAATTGTATATTCGGCCGGCCGCGCTATCGAGAATGCATAATAAATCCTCTTCCCTGACGGTCTCCTGAATCTCAACTTCACCTTCCAATAATCGCGGTTGCGGTAGTCAAATGCATCCCTGTCCACTTCTATCCCGAGAATGTCTTCATCAGACAGAGGTACAGGAATCACCGTGGAAGCGGAGACATCAGGCATCCCGAGAGCAGAGACATTGAGCTCTATTTCATCGCCCGGGGACAATTCCAACCGGCAGCACAATGATGCATTGGACAGACTGTCTGAACCCAGTTCGAGAGGGACTTCCCCGCCATTGACCCGCAATACGGCCGATGCATTCACGGGAGCCTTCTTCTGAGCCGCGGATGCATACCGTTCCGAAAGAGGGAACAGCCTTCTGAGATTCAGGACGAGGGAATCCGGGGAATTTCCCGGCATGCATTCCACGCCGAGCATGCACGTGCCGGACATCTGCGGCATAGGCTCCACCTGCTCGCACGAAACGGCAGACAAGACGGCTGCAGAAATCAGGACAATGAGATGTCCCCGACATTGTTCTAAAATTCTAAAACTCATAAGCCAGACGGAATGTTGGAATTATCGGAAGCATCGACACATATACGAGTTCAGGCTGACCATACTGCTGGTCTATGCGCTGTTGGACGTACATGGGATTGTACCGGCAATAGACATTGTAAATACCGAGGGAGAAAACCCTGTAATGCCCGGCCCGGTTCACCCGGTGGAAATCCGCACCGAGGTCAAGCCTGTGATATGCCGGCATCAGGAACTGGTTCGGCTTGCCTGAAGGATAAGAAACGACATATGACGACCCGTCATCCCTGACCGCAAATCCGTAATGGGTGTCAATAGTCGCCCGGTTGCCTGAGTGGTATGTCCATGAGGCGGACCAGTCCACGCGCTTTCCCTTCTTGCGGAGCATCACGTTGAACTTGTGCCTGTTGTCAAACCGGTCAGGATACCATCCGTCATATATTTCAGGGAATTTCCTTTCGCTTACGGACAATGTATAGGCGAGGAACACGTCAAAGCGCCTGCACGATTCCGACACGGACACTTCAAGTCCTTCTGCACGCCCTTTGCCTTCCGTGAACGAAGTTTCCCATCTGTCGAGAGGCGGATAAAGCATCAGCGCCCCGGTATATTCGTACAGATTGTTCATTGTCTTCGAAAATACCTCCGCACTCAGTTTCCATTCCTCCGGGAACGACACCTCGATGCCCGCCGTCAACTGTCCTGACTTTACAGGTGCAATCCTGTCGGTGCTCGGCATCCAGCAGTTGCTCGGAAAATCCACGAATGAAGATGCAAGCAGGTGAGCCTGCTGGGACATCCTGTCATAAGACGCCTTCACTACAAGCCATGAGAATGGACGCACCGATAGCGAAGCGCGCGGTTCAATGCTGCCATAGGTACGGTTTCTGACGAAATAGAGGGAATATCTCAGGCCGCCCTGGAGAGCAAGCCATTGAAGCGGAGCCCATTCCTCTTCCACGAACGCATCGAGTTCGTATCCCGAATAGCGCTTCGTCGAAGAAATATTATCGCTGACAGACACTTTTCCGTTATCCTTTCTCTCATAAAGATATTCCCTGTCGGGTTTTGAAATATGGCATACCGCTTCTCCGCCGAACCGGAGATATCCCTGACGGTGAGGGAAACGGTTCACTGACTTCAGGCCTATATCAAGAATCCGCGAATGATTCTTTTCTTCCGACCTGTCTTTGGAACTGCCCATATCGTCCGTGCGGTTGATTCCGATTCTTGCATTACCGTTGGTGACATAGATGCTCTCATAGGTAATGACTCGAGAAAGAGAGGAATTCCTGTAATCCGCCGAGC
This sequence comes from Bacteroidales bacterium, assembly GCA_004552615.1. Classification (GTDB taxonomy): domain Bacteria; phylum Bacteroidota; class Bacteroidia; order Bacteroidales; family UBA932; genus Cryptobacteroides. Next base: position 17,481 of record SFNZ01000003.1, read on the forward strand.
AAAGGAAATTGCCCCAGGAAGAGCGGAGCCCCGTAGTGGTATTGTAGTCCTCATTGTCATATTTCAGGAAATCCCGGCTGTACATGGCCCCGGCAGTAAAGCGCCTGCCACCCGGAAGGCGCAGGGAATATTTCGCATTGACCTCGGCGTAACCGTAATCCCCGTCAGATATATACGGATGGGCTGCCCTGTATTCTAATTCTTCATTGTACAACTTGAGCAAAGGTCTCGCGAACAGTTCCAGGAGACTGAAGCGGGCCGCAGCGGTGAATGTCTGGCGGCAGGACTTGCCTATCGGTCCGTCAATGGCAAACCGGCCCTCCGTCATTCCGGCCGAAAAACGTATCCTCAGTGAATCCGGATTTCCGTTCATGGTCCGGATATCCAGCACGGAAGAGGCCCTGCCACCGAACATGGACGGGAATCCGCTCTTGTAGAAATCCGCCGTCTCGACAATATCGGTGTTCACTGCGGAAAACAATCCTCCGAGATGTCCCGGCTGATAAACCGGAACGCCGTCAAGCAGGAACAAATTGTCAGCCCCGTCGCCTCCGCGCACATACATTCCTGAAGATATCTCCGTGCCGGACGCCACACCGGGGAGCATCTGTATGGTCTTGACTATGTCAGGGGTGCAGGCAACCGACATTTTCTCGAGGTCCACTCGTTCGAGACGCATGAAGCCGGTCTGCGCGGCAGATTGTCTGACGGAGAAATCAGCCGTTACCCTTGAGGCGGACAGTGTGTCCTTCAGCTCCTGTGAATGGATGTCCGGCGGCAGGAACATCAGACAGATGAACGCCAATGTCTCAATCCTTGAATCCATCTTGCCTGATGATGACTTTCATCGCATGGTCTATACCTGAATAAGCAGTGATCACGAATTCCGATTCCCGTGTGCCAGTGTACAGGAACGGGTCGGCCGTGATACGGAAGGAGCCCTTGTACCGGCTTGAGAATTCGTCATCCGGGATATTCTCATACAGTTCCTCTCCGAGTTTTCTGATCTTGTAACACGAAAGTCCGTCATAATGAATCTGAAAAGCCCTCTGATTATCAAACTCCATTTTGAATGCTCTTCCCACCACTTCAATATCCACTTCGCCGCCCTCTTTCGGGAATGTGATTACATAATCCTGTCCGTCAATCAGTTCCCCGTCCTTCAGCACATACATGTCCATGTACGAATATCCCCCGTCTACCGGCTCATCTTCCTTCTCCTTGCTGCATCCTGCGCAGCACATCAGCGCCGCCGCGGCAATATAAATGAGCTTTCTCATAGCTGTAAATGATTTGTTTACTCTATAAATGCAAACCTACGCAAAATGCGTCAATATTTTAAAACAAAAGATCAGAAGACGTATCGGATTTTGGAGGTGTCGCGTGGCTTGGCGTCAGGAGATTCGGCAGGATAACCTATGGCGATGGCGTAGAGGAGTTCGTAGCCTTCGGAGAATCCGAGCCTGTCGAGGAAGAAGCGGCCGTCATCAGTCTTGAGGAATGCTACAGGACCGCCGAGGCAGCATGTCCCGAGTCCGAGAGAAGTGGCGGCAATCATGATATTGCCTCCGAGAAGGCCGCAGTCAATCTGGGACATTCCCGAGTCCGTGGCATTGGCAACGAAGATGACGACAGGGGCGTTCCTGAACATGTTCACGAATCCCGGGGCCTCGGCCATTTTCGGATTCACGCGGACGAATTCCCTGGTGACGTCATCTATCTGGCGGGCATTGTCCACCACCCGGATTTCCCAGCTCTGGCGGTTCATGGCATTGGCCGCATTGATTCCGCACCTGAGCACTGCATCCAGGGTATCACGCGATACCGGGACGCTCTTGTATGCACGTATGCTGCGCCTTGCCATTATCGTTTCCATAGCCTGAGACGTGATTCCTTCCGTGGCCTGAGCCTTCTCCCCGGATCCGCAGCAAGAAGACGCAATAAGCGCCATAATGCTGACTGTCATGATGTTAATAATAGTCCGTGTCATAATTTCAGAAAATTTAGCGTATAGCAAATATATACAATTTTCCGTATCGTCCTATCTATCTCCGGCAAGAATTTCCACTCCTTGTCCTTATCTGCATTTGTAATTGTGCCTACAGTTTCATATATTTGAAAAACGGACTGACAGATTTGCTTATGGAGAATCTCAAATTGAAGGAAATCATAGACGGGAAGTTCCCGCACTATGACGAAGAGGGGAAAGCTCTTTTAGAGAAAGCCCTGGACATAGCGGCAGAGGCATTGTCCCCGGACTCCAGGGACAACGGACATCCGTTCATCGAGCATCCGATGAACGTGGCTCTCATCGTGTCTGACGAGATTGGCCTGCCGGCGGAATGTGCCGCCGCAGTATTCCTGCATGAGGCAAGGAGGAAGCATCCTGCTCTCGACATCAGGGAATCCGAGTTCCCGGCCGAGGTCTGCAAGATAGTGGACGGGCTGGACAAGATAGCCACCATCAAGCCGAAAGACACCCGCCTCGAAGCCGAGAGCTACAAGAAGCTCATTGTGCAATATTCCACTGACCCGAGGGTGACGGTCATCAAGATTGCCGACAGGCTCGAGGTAATGCGCAACCTCGAGATATTCCCGAAGGCATCGAGGGAGAGGAAAATCCTCGAGACCCTGATGCTTTACATCCCCCTGGCCCACCAGTTGGGACTCTACAACATCAAGAGCGAGCTTGAGGACATATATTTCAGATTTGCGGACCCCGCCCAGTACCGCCTTATCACCAACAAGCTGAAAGCCACCGAGAAAGACCGCGTCAAGCTGACCGAGGAATTCATCCGGCCTCTCGAGCAGAAACTTTCCGTGGCCGGCATCAGGTACAAGCTGAAAATCCGCACGAAGACTGCATATTCCATCTACAAAAAAATGCAGAAGCAGAAGGTGCCTTTCGAAGGCGTCTTCGACGTGTTCGCTATCAGGTTCATCATTGACTGCGAGGAGAATCCGACCGTGGAGAAGGACCTGTGCTGGAAGGTATATTCCTATGTGACAGAGGAATACGAGCCCGATACCAAAAGGCTGCGCGACTGGGTATCGAACCCGAAGCCGAACGGATATGAATCCCTGCACATCACGGTAAGGAACCGGGAGAATGCCTACATCGAAGTCCAGATCAGGACGAAGAGGATGGATGACATCGCGGAGAACGGCCACGCCGCCCATTGGTCCTACAAAGGCATCAAGCACGAGGAGACAATGGACAAATGGCTGACTTCCGTCAGATATAATCTCGAGCACCAGCTCACGTCGAATGCGGACGACCTGCCACAGCCTCCTTCGAGGGAAATCTTCGTATTCACCCCTTCCGGAGAACTGAGGATATTGCCTGCCGGAGCATCCGTACTGGATTTCGCGTTCAACATCCACTCCAATCTCGGAGTGAGCTGCACAGGCGGCAAGATCAACGGCAAGGCTGTATCCATCAAGGAGAAGCTCAAGACCGGAGACGTGGTGGAGATAATGAGGGGAAAGAACCAGAAACCGTCACCGGACTGGGTCAATTTCGTGGTGTCCACCAAGGCGAGGAACAAGATACGCCAGGCTCTCAGCGAGGCTGAATACAAGAAGGCGGCCGAGGGCAAGGAAATCCTCGGGCGCAGGCTGAAAAACTGGAAGCTGGAGTTCCCTGACGACCAGATGGCCGAGCTCATGAAGAAGCTCAAGTACCAGACAGTCAACGCTTTCTTCGCAGCTGTCGGAGAAGGCTCCCTGGACGTGGACCAGATAAAGACATTCATCCTGGAACACGACGCAATGCAGGCGAGGGCAATCGAGGCTGCAAAGGCTGCCGACCAGGCCGCCGCCGCGGAATCGAGGAGCAGATGGGAAGGCCGTTCAGCCGCCACGGATGACATTCTGGTGCTCAATGCCCGGGACCTCAAGGGCCTGGACTACAAGATGTCCAAATGCTGCAATCCGGTGTTCGGGGACGAGGTCTTCGGGTTCGTGACAAGGACGGACGGCATCAAGATCCACAGGATGACCTGTCCTAATGCCGCAAGACTCCTGGACACATATCCTTACCGTATCCAGAAGGTGAAATGGGCTGACACCCCGTCCGCAGGCACGTTCATAACCTCCCTGCGGGTCATCGCCGCCATCGAGCCGTCCGTGATAAACCAGATAATGGACGTGGTGAACACCTACAAGGCATCTCTCCGCCAGTTCTCCGTGACCGAGAACAACAAGAAATCTGTATATGACATTACCATGACCATTTCCGTGTCCTCGAACATGGAACTGGACAAGGTCACGTCGCAGATGAAGCTGCTAAAAAACATCGAGAAGGTCGTAAGGCTTTAGTCTGCAATGAGTATGCTATTGCAGGAGTCAGCGCAGCTCTTCAATCGAGAACGGCACAGGCCTCCTGAAATGCAGGCAGGCCCATCCGCCCCTTGATTTCATCCTGATGAACTCGAGGCCGCATTTCTCCGCCTCCTCACGGACATCCTTCACGTCATCCTCGAAGAAGCCGCTCAGGAGCAGGACTCCCCCGGCCTTGAGAGATCTGGAATATGTCCGCAGGTCCATGATGATGATGTTTCTGTGGATATTGGCGAGAAGCATGTCATATTTTCCCATCTGAAGCCTGGATGCGTCACCGCAATAGGTCTCCACACGGCGTCCGACACGGTTGATATGAGCATTGTCGTAGGCGGAACGGGCAGCCACTGCGTCAATATCTATTCCGTACACTTTGAGCGCCCCCATCTTGGCCGCAAGTATGGCCAGGACTGCTGTCCCGCAACCCATGTCCATGACAATGCGGCCCTTGATATTGTCCCTGTACTCAAGCATCGACTCAAGCATCATATATGTGGTGTCATGATGCCCCGTGCCGAAGGCCATCTGCGGGCGGAGCCTGATATTGTATCTCGTCCGCGGCTGTTGTTCATCATCCATCTGCTTGACAGTCACCGATTTGCCTACCACTATAGGCTTGAACGACGACTCCCATTCGGCATTCCAGTTCATGAAAGGAACCGGGACTGCGGTAAATGAGGCATCAAATGGCAGGCCCGACAGGACAAGCCGCAGGGCCCGCCTGTCGTACAGGTCCTTCTGGATATAGCATTTCAGATCCTTCTCTCCCGTCACGAAAGAGTCGTAAGGAAGGTCGGCAATCATTGCCTCAGCTATCTCCGCATTTTCCACCGAGAAAGGGGACAATGTCACGGTAACTTCTATGTATTCGCCGGAATTCATTGTATTATAATCATTTATTCTCCTTTTCACCTGGTTCCAGAGCCTCTGCATTGCGCTTTGCGCGCCTTGCCTCACGGCGCTCACGGCAAGAGAGTTTTTCCTTCTTGCGCACCGTCTCCTGGACGGCCTCGGCAGGCAGTGTCCCGGACAACGTGACTGCCTCACCTGAAGCCACCGCCGAAGTATCCGGAGCTTCTGACGCGACCCTCAACGAGTCAAGCATCATGCGTTCAGTCACATCGAGGGAATCCAACCCTTCTGCGGAATCATATCCGATGGCCGCCTTCCTCTCCTCCACGACGTCCGCCAGCCGGCCGTTGTTCTTGAGCGCGGCATCCACACCTCTTGCGAAAATATCGTGGATTGACTTCAACAGGTTCATCTGCACAGTGTCAATCACGGCCGTGAACACAGGCACGTTTGTATTCTTGTACTTCGCCTTTCCTATCCGGAATTTCCATTTGTCGAAATTGCCGTACAGGTTCACCCCGAATCGGAACGGGAGAGGAGACTTGATGACTGAAATATGGTAGGTAAACGACTGGTCAAACTGCTGCAACCCACTCATTGCCAAAGTATAACGATCCACGTTCAACACGAACGGGAATATCTCTATGCGGTTGTCGCTCACGATTCCGGATACTGACATATCTCCCACATTTCCAGCATGTTTATCCTTGAACATCAGCATCTTGGCGAGCTTGCGGAACTCCGGGCCGTCCTCCAGGGACACTTCCCTTCCCTTAATTTTCAACACCCCGTTCATCGTCGGCGTGAGGATATTCATATTGGTGTCAAGCTCCGCAGTGGCAGCCATCTCGCAGTCCAGCCGGCCCGTGAAAGATGTGAGCATCGGCATTATGGTATCCACCACAGGGAAGAGCTGCACCACCTTGTCAGCCGTGATGTCTGCCAGATTAAGGTCAAAACCGGTCTTGATGTCGCTCTTCGATCGCGTCGAATAAAATCCCTCGAAATAAATGTCTCCCATGTTGGAGGTTGCGACTGTATTGGTAATCTGGAGACAACGGTCCCTCATCACTATGTCCGAAGCCATCCAGTCAATGTCCAGGTCCGAATAGGTAATCCCCTCAGCCTCCATCGAAATATTGGCTTCCACATTTGCAGGAATGACTATGACGGCAAAACCGGAGGTATCCTCCTCCACGGGGACCTCGGCAGCAGCTGCTGCAATAAATGAAGCGTCATCCACATTGTCATCCACCTCAGGATTGCTCCCGGCAGGTTCATAACGGGATCCGGCGCTGTAAGCGGAGAGAAGCTCATTGGCATCTATATGACCTGAGGTAATTTTCAGGTCCAGCTTGAGAGGAGCCCTTCCGACAAGCGCCTGGCGGAAACCTGACACCTCGCCCGAAGCTGAAATATCGGAAGAACCTGGAGCAAAGGTCAGATTCTCCAAAACGAGCTTTTCATTGTCCGCAGTGAACCTGAAATCCTCTACCCTGTTCCTCAAAGGAAAATAAGGTGTAATGAGCATGCCGTCCCTGATGTCGAGCTTCCCGTTCAACTTCCACTCCCTCAGATATTTAGATATTTTCATCCCGACTTCCCGACTCACGTTCCAATCCTGGAAATCGGATTTCTCACGTACTTCGTCCCGTTTCCTTCCGGACATGGCCTTCCTGAGAAGGGAATCTCTCGGGACACCGGGATATACCCTCTGCAGGGAATCCAGGATACGCTTGCGCCTCTCGTCCCTCTCAAATGTCGTCATCACGGCAGATGCTGTGATGTCCGCATCCCTGAATCCGGCCTTGTTCTCCCCATAACGTCCGAATATCCTCGAAATATTGGCCGACAATGTCATCAGAGGCGTAAGTTTATCACCTTTTGAACGGTAGGAATATTTGAAATTGCCCTTGGCGCCGACTGTCCCGAGGAAGAGGGAATCCGCTCCGGAAACGGACAGGCGGGAAATGTCCACCTGGCCGAGGACAGGATAACGTTCTTTTCCGTAAGCCTCAGTATATGCCTTGCTGGCGCTCTGGGCCACTATTCCTAGCCCGGACATCTTCACTTTCATACCGTCCCCGATTTCAGCATAGAGGGAATCCACGCCGGCATTCAGCGCAAGAATCCGTTCCCCTGCCGCTATCCCTGAATCGAGTTTGTTCTTCACCGAAGCTATTCCCACGGAAGGAGCTCCGAGCACGAGATATATCGAATCTGACGGCGAGGATAAGCTGATCTCACTGCTCCGCACGTAACCGTCGAGACCTGCCCGGTAGAAATTCTGGGGAGTCAGCTGGGACAATCTTACTGTCCCCTTCAGGGCTGCGTCAATTGTACCTCTCAAGGCAAGGCCCAATGTATCAGGAAGATATGTGGACATCGTATCAAGCACGGCCTCAGCCTCGGCATCCACCGTGAAGCGTGGATCCTGACCGGTCAGGTCTTGCACTGATCCGGCAGCATCCAGGTCCACTCCCGCGAATATCAGGCACATGTCATCGAGAGTCATGTCGAGACGCCCGTCCCTGTCCGTCGCGGCATTGATGTCCAGCCGGACGCTCCCTTCCGGAATCCCGGGATACCTTATATATGAACGGGGAATCACTATTTCTGCAATCAGTTCCGGAAGCGTGCCCGTCAAATGGTTGAAATATCCGTCACAGAGCGCTGTCAATGATACAGTAGCGTCCGTCTTGAGATCCAGTGCCTCCGGAAGGAAATTCTTTCCGAAAAAATGTATCATCTCATTCACGGAGCAGTCTGCCACAGAAGCCTCAGCCCTGATATATGTACTGTCAGGATAAAGTTTCACGTCCCCTTCTCCTGTCATCGTGACCATGGCGAGATCCGCTTCGAAATTCCTGATGGAGACTGCAGTGACATCTTCTTTCGGCAGGCTGAGGTCTCCCCTGACACCCACGGGGACAATCAACCGCCCGTAACGGCTCATTCCTGCATAAACCCTGGCAGATGCATCGAAGTGCATTGACCCGTCATTCTCGGTGATTCCGAAATGATCCATCGCCATCATCAGGGTATCTTTCGGAAGACGCCCGGACACAAAGAGACTGTCTATGCTGAGGCCCAGCCGGTTACGTGATGAATTGCGGCTGTCCAGCCGTCCCTGGAACTGCATCTCTGAGAAAAATGCCGCCGCGAATACCGTGTCAGGACAGTCCGTATAGACAACGGCCGGACGCCCCGTCAGGGAAATCCTGTTCACGGACAGAGGCGGCAACACGGTCACGGAAGTATCTTCAGTCTCGGATACGGAAATGTTCTTGAGGACGTTCCAGTTGGCCTGACCGTCTCCATAATAATGGGCGAAAATCCGCGGCCGGTCGAGGGAAATATCGTTTATATGTATTCTTCCTATCAGGGCCGCCATATAATTCACGGAAAGCCTCAGGCTGCTGAATGAAGCAAGGGTGTCCACCCCTCCGGCTCCTCTTCCAGCATGGCGGAGACGGCCGTCCACCCCGACGGAGTCATGGACGGCATGACGGGAATGCGGATAAGTCACCTTGACGCCGTCAATCCCGAGCTCCAGATTCGGGAAACTCCTGAATACTGACACGGATATGTCACCGATCTCCACATCGGCCTCTACGTATTCTTTCAAATATTTGTCTGCCAATGATTTGAGAAAAGACGGGCTCAGCAGGACCTGTGCGGCAACAAGAAAGACGAACCACAATGCTGCCAAAACCGACAATGTGATTTTCAGCCAGCGGAAACGGCTTTTGCGCTTCTCCGGCACTGGCATTTCATTATTCTTGCTGATATCTGTCGCCATCTTGAATCCAATATTGTTGCAAATATAACATTTGGGAACATGAAAAAAAAGAGGATGACTTCCGAGTCACCCTCCCTTATATTCTGTATCAGACGATTTACCGCACTGAACTACTGCTCGTCCTCGAGCTGCATGTGCTGTACATAGATAGCTTTCTGGATCTGCTCTCTTCTCTTCACTGACGGTTTCACGAAATTCTTCCTTGCACGGAGTTCGCGGATAGCGCCTGTCTTCTCGAATTTCCTCTTGAATCTCTTGAGAGCCCTCTCAATGTTCTCACCTTCCTTAAGCGGTACAATAATCATGTCTGAATCACCTCCTTTTGTTGATAATTTCACTGATTTTTCTTTCAGCGGGTGCAAAGATACAACAAATTTCAGTATTACAAGCCACTTTCGAGAATTTTTTCAAATTCTTTCATTCCATCCGTAGCTTTCGCCTTGATATGGCGTATCCTCTTGTCCCTCAGCTTGAGATCCGCCGGGTCCACGAGAAATACCGGGGCATCGAGCGGGGCGTAGCGGTAAAGGCCTGCGGCAGGATAGACGCTGAGCGATGTCCCGACGATGAGGACTATGTCCGCCACCGATACAATGTCAATGGCCTTGACCATATTCGGCACGGCCTCCCCGAACCATACGATATGAGGACGCAACTGATGTCCGTTCGGTGCCTTGTCCCCGATATGAATCTCATCGTAACCGATATCGAAGACTTCTTTCTCGGAATAGCCGTCCTCGTCATTGAAACAGTTCTCAGGACGCACCTTGGTCAGTTCCCCGTGCAGATGGAGCACCTTCGAACTGCCGGCACGTTCGTGGAGATTGTCCACGTTCTGGGTGATGACATCCACATTGAACCTGTCCTGAAGGGCCGCGATTGCGAGATGGGCTGCATTCGGGCGCACGCCGGCCAGCTCTTTCCTTCGGATATTGTAGAAATCCAGCAGCATGCCCTTGTCCCTGTACCACCCGTCGATGGATGCGACGACCTGCGGGTCGTAATTGTCCCAAAGACCACCGTTGTCCCGGAACGTGCTTATTCCGCTTTCGGCGCTGACTCCCGCGCCTGTGAGTACCACGATGTGTTTCATCATTTTTCCATTTTGAAATAATTCCGTCTCAACCAGTATTCGAACAGAGGGTCCATGACCTCCGGTTCGTCCTTGTCATTGAAAGTGATGACTTCCTTCTTCATCAGGGCATCCTTCAGCCGCTTGACATTGGCAGAAGAGTTCAGGGCGTATTTCTCGATGACCTCCGTGGTGCTGAATTTCACCACTCCGTCCAGCACTGCCCTGAGAAGCCTCTCCTGGAAAGCGGTCAGGTCATCCATGATGCGGCGGAATCCCGGTTCGTGAATGGAGGTCACGCAGGAAAGCGCGTCCGTGAGCGTCAGTTCGCTGATATATCCCCTGGTCAGGGAATCGCAGATGAAGAAAAACTGGTTTATATACCATATATTGTTCCTGAACAGCCTGCACACGCCCTGCAGGAGTTCCCTCTCGACGACCTTTCCCCCGGCGCTGAAGCCCTTCAGCACCGACTCGGATATCTCGGAAACTGCCAGTTGCGACATTTCAACCCTCTCGACTATGTTCCAGAAGAAATGTCTCTTGCGGAAAATCCCGTTCATGGCATTCACCCCGGAGCCTTCAAATATCCAGGAACAGAACGGGTCACAGGTATCCCTGTGGGCCGACATCACTGTTTCCATGCACTTGAACAGTTTCTCCCCCTCCTCCGAGTCGAGGTTCTGGAACTCTTCGATGACTATGACTATTCCCGTACCCTTTTCCCTGGATATCAGGTAAGGCATCTCGAGTATCGACAGGCATTCGTCATCCGAAAGCGGGAAAGTACCCCTGAACACATCTCCGGTCTCGGCATAATATGAAGGGTCGAACACTAATGAAGTTCCGTCGAGATATTTCCCCGCAAGGGCCGACATCTCGTCCGATGTAGCTGCGGAAGCCTTCAGGACCTCGCCCGCGAATTTCCTGGCGAACGCTCCCGGAGTCCTGATGTTCCCGAGCGGGAGACTGCACAACATGAATGACTTCCCGGCTGACCTGAGGTTGAACAGGGTCTGGCAAATCAGAGAACTCTTCCCCGACTTGGGAGGTGCCCAGATGGCAGCGTTCTGTCCGTGCGTGATGATGTTGGACAGGGAGTTGCAGTCCGGTCTGCGGCCTATGAAGTTCCTGCCGGTGACAGGTTTGTCGAAAGTGAAAGGAGAATCCATCTTATCGCGAGTTATCAGGCACAAATTTACGAAATAATTTTGCAGAATATAATAAAAAAGCTAAATTTGCAGTTCCAAATAATCAGATGACTGACAAGCCCGTTCAAGTTCCGCCACCAGAAGGCGGGCGCTTGCAGCCGGAAACTTAATAGTTTTATTGAAATGTACGCAATTGTTGACATTGCAGGCCAGCAGTTCAAAGTTGAAGCTGGTTCGGAAATTTTCGTAAACCGCCTTGCTTCCAAGAAAGACGAGACGGTAGAGTTCGACAAGGTGCTGCTTCTCGATGACGAGGGTGCAGTGAAAGTCGGAGCCCCTTACGTAGAGGGCGCAATCGTGAAAGCCACAGTGCTTGACGACACGGTAAAGGCCAAGAAAGTATTGGTTTTCAAGAAAATCCGTCGCAAGGGATTCCAGAAGTTGAACGGCCATCGCCAGAAACTCACCAAGATCCGCATCGACTCTATCGCTTAATTAATCACAGGAGGAAAGAATTATGGCACATAAAAAAGGTCAAAGTAGTTCCAAGAACGGTCGTGAATCACAAAGCAAACGACTCGGTCTCAAGAAATTCGGCGGCGAGGTCGTAAAGGCCGGCAACATCATCGTCCGTCAGAGAGGCACTGTCCACAATCCTGACAGGAATGTAGGAATGGGCAAGGACCACACTCTCTATGCACTCGTTGACGGAACTGTAAAGTTCACAAGGAAGAGAGAGCACAAGTCATACGTGTCCGTTATACCTTTTGAGAACTAGCTCGAAGGGTCTTGAAAGACATCAGAGGATTGCACTTCGAGTTCGGCGTGCGGTCCTCTTTTTCTTTTGTAAGATATATTATTTATTATTCATATTATGCTGACACTTAAATCGCTTCGTGAAGATCCGGAACACGTGATCGCGAAGCTTGCAGTAAAAAATTTCGACGCCCGGGCCATCGTGGAGAAAGTGCTCGAGCTTGATACCGAAAGACGCGCGCTCCAGACGGAGAGCGACGCCATCCTCGCACAGCAGAAACAGAAGGCGGGGCTCATCGGCGGACTCATGAAAGAAGGCCGCAAGGCCGAAGCCGAAGAGGCCAAGAAAGAAGTGGCCGAACTCAAGGCACGTTCGTCGGAACTGCTCGCCAAGGCCGATACCACCAATGCGGAACTTGAGGCACAGCTCGTCCTCCTTCCGAACCTCCCGTGTGACCTCGTAGTCCCGGGAAAAGGAGCCGAGGACAACCAGATAGTGAAGACCGGAGGTCCTGAAATCAATCTTCCGGAAAATGCCCTGCCACACTGGGATCTCGCCAGGAAATTCGACATCATCGACTTCGACCTCGGCGTAAAGCTCACAGGAGCCGGATTCCCTGTCTACAAGGGCAAAGGAGCCAAGCTCCAGAGGGCGCTCATCAGCTTCTTCCTCGACCAGAACACAGCAGCCGGATACAAGGAAATCGAACCTCCTATCATGGTCAACTCCGCTTCCGGATTCGGCACAGGCCAGCTCCCGGACAAGGAGGCACAGATGTATTATGTAGGACTCGATGACTTCTATCTCGTGCCTACTGCAGAGGTTCCTGTGACCAACATCTACAGGGATGTCATCTTATCCAACGACCAGTTTCCCCAGAAACTGACCGCATACACCCCATGCTTCCGCCGCGAGGCCGGATCATACGGCAAGGACGTGAGAGGCCTCAACAGGCTCCACCAGTTCGACAAGGTTGAGATTGTGCGCATCGAGCGCCCGGAGGATTCCTACAAGGCATTGGACGAGATGGTAGCACATGTGGAAAGCCTCGTCAACAAACTCGGTCTCAAATACAGGATTCTGCGTCTCTGCGGAGGTGACATGAGTTTCACATCTGCAATCACATACGATTTCGAGCTATGGTCCGCAGCACAGCAGAGATGGCTTGAGATATCATCCGTATCCAATTTCGAGACCTATCAGGCCAACCGCCTGCACCTGAGATACAAGGATGCCAACGGCAAGACCCAGCTCTGCCACACCCTGAACGGAAGCTCCCTGGCATTGCCGCGCGTGGTCGCAGCCATGCTTGAGGACAACCAGCAGGAAGACAAGATTGTCATCCCGGAGATTCTCCGTCCTTACACCGGATTCGACTGCATTGACTGAGAGTCCGGCAGGAAATGAAAGATAACGTCACCATACTGGGTATCGACCCCGGAACCAATATTCTTGGCTTCGGGGTCATACGCATTGAAGGCAGGAAGGCACATTATATCGACATGGGCGTGGTGGACCTGCGCAAGGAGGAGGATGCATATTCCAAGCTCAGGCGGATATTCTCCGAAATCGGAGCCGTCTGCGACAGGTATTCTCCGGACGAGATGGCGCTCGAATCCCCTTTCTACGGAAAGAACGCCCAGGTGGTTCTCAAGCTCGGTCGTGCCCAGGGGGCCGCAATGCTCGCCGCAGTGACCCGCGGCATTCCTATCACGGAATACGCCCCGAGAAAGGCCAAGGTGGCCGTGACAGGCAACGGAGCTGCTTCCAAGGTACAGGTAAGCACCATCCTGCAGAGAATCCTCGGCATCAATATAGAGGAAAAACACCTTGACGCTACCGATGCATTGGCGATTGCAATGTGCCATTTCTACCAGATGACCAGCCCGATTCCGGACACAGGCAAAGCCGGAAGCTGGGAAAAATTCATTGCCGACAACCCGGGAAGGGTGAAATGAAGCATTTTCGATTTTTTGATGCCCGGGGGATTAAACTTCCTCCGGGCATTGTTGTCTAATGAATATGTGAAAACCGCCGGATGACGGCGAAGTAGTGTGTCACTTATAAAATACTGATCAATGAAGAAAATCATTGCCTTGTTTTGCGGGCTGCTGACGATGCTCGCAGTTTCTTTTGCGGCAGGAGCGCAGTCCAGGACGGTATCCCTCGTGCTCAAGGACTCGTCCACAGGAGAGCCGGTTCCTTATGCAACCGTATCGATTACAAAAACCGGGGACAAGACCCCTTCCAAATACGTCCTCACGGACGACAAGGGCAAAGCCGTCATGGAGAAGGTCCAGGCGGGCACCTATACCGTGAAGGCGGAACTTCTCGGATACAAGAATTTCACGAAGGAAATCACCGTGAAGGAATCCGTGGATCTCGGGCAGGTCAATTTAGAACCGGACAAGCAGATGCTTGACGCTGCGAGCGTATCAGCAGTAGGCAATCCGATCATCATCAAGAAGGACACCGTGGAATACAACGCATCCTCGTTCAAGACTACGGACAACGACATGCTCGAGGACCTGCTCAAGAAGCTCCCGGGCGTTGAAGTCGGAGAGGACGGTTCAGTCACATCAAACGGGCAGACGATTTCCAAGATTACCATTGACGGCAAGACATTCTTCCTCGATGATCCTTCCCTCGCGTCCAAGAACATCCCTGCCAAGATCGTGGAGAAAGTGAAGGTCGTGCAGAAGAAATCCGAGCAGGCCCAGTTCACGGGCATCGACGACGGACAGGAAGAGACAGTCATTGACCTCAGCATCCAGAAAGGCATGATGAACGGTCTCTTCGGGAACGTGATGGCCGGAGGCGGACACGACTGGCCGGAGAACACTTCATCCGACCTCGTGGACAACAACGGGGACTGGCGTTACCAGGGAGCCGTATTCATGGGCAAATTCACAGAAAAGAGCCAGCTCAGCATCATTCTCAACGGCAACAACACCAACAACCGCGGATTCAATGACATGTCAGGCAGCATGATGCGCTCGATGAGAGGAGGTGGCGGCGGAATGGGCCGTGGCTCCGGCGGCTGGGGCAGCAGCAACGGTATCACCTCTTCATGGATGGGCGGTATGAACGGTTCATGGGATCTCTTCGACGACAAGATGGAACTCGGAGCCAACTACCTGTACAACAACACCAAGACCGACGTGCAGGAGAAGAGTTCCAAGACCACTTACCTCGACGACGGTTCCCACCTCATCTACAACAATGACGGTTACAGCACGAACAACTCCCAGGGCCACAGAATCGGCATGAGACTGGAGCACAAGTTCTCGGAGAAGACCTCAATCCTCTTCCAGCCACAGTTCAATTTCGGAAAAGGCAATTACACCGAATTCTCCGATTTCGACACCTACGGGCAGGCTTCCGAAACAGCCAGAAGCACATTGAAGAACGACGGTTTCAATTTCAACAACGGCAATAACGATAACTGGACCGCGAACGGATTCCTCCTCTTCAGGCAGCGCCTCGGCATCCCTGGAAGGACAATTTCCGTAAACGTTGACTATCGCTTCAGCAACAACGACCTGGAAGGCCTGAACCAGTCCCTTACGAGGAACTACAACCTCGACGGCTCGGTGGACTCCGATGACATAGTGAATCAGTGGTTCGAGCAGAATTCAAAATCTTCATCAGTCGGAGGAAGGGTGGTATATACCGAACCTCTCGGTGCGGGATTCTATCTCGAGGCCAACTACCAGTATAAATGGAGCCGGAACAAATCCGTGAAGGACACCTACGATTCAGGCAGTACCACAGACTTCGGAGAGGGACCTGACTACGGAACCGGGAGCAAATTCTTCACCAAGGACGGGATGCTCAGGAACGATACTTATTCCAGCAACATCCTCAACGAATACCAGACTCACAGGGGAGGTTTGAATTTCATGTACCAGAAGGACAAGATCAGGGCCCAGCTCGGCGCCTCGATTGTCCCTACCATCACACACAACGAGACCAACGGCCAGGACTACAACAGCACAGTCGTCAACTGGTCTCCGACGGCAATGATCTGGTATGACATCAACGACAATACGAACATTCGCGGATTCTATTTCGGAAACTCCTCACAGCCGACCACCTCGCAGCTCATGCCTGTCCCGGACAACTCGAATCCTCTGAGCGTATCGCTCGGCAACCCGTATCTCGAGCCGTATTTCAGGCATGACGTAAGGCTCGGGTTCGGATACAGCAACAAGAAAACGTTCTTCTCCGTGAACGGCAATCTCGAAGGCGGGCTGGTGCAGTCCCCTATCGTGAGCGCCATCTGGAACAGCACGAACGGAGCACAGTTCTCCCTTCCGGTGAACGGACCGAATTCAGCCAATACCGCATTGAGGGCATTCCTGAACGCACCTATCGCGAAGTCGAACTTCAGCATATCCAACATGACAAGTGTCAGCTGGTCAAAATCCTATTCTTACGTAGGCAAGAGCTCATTCGACACAAGCAACTACTATGACGGGGAGAATTTCGACTATGTCGCATTCCATCAGGATTTCCCTGACCTCGGGGAAAGCGAGTATTTCACCGAGAACAAGATACAGACCGTCAGCATAATGGAGCGCATGAAGCTCACCTACCGCAACAAGTTCGTTGAGCTCACGGCAAGCGGAAGGACGAGGCTCAACAAGTCCTGGTACACCGTAAGCCAGGCCAATACGGACATGACGCGCAACAATCAGATTTCCGCATCCATGAACTGGACAATTCCGGGAGGAATAGGCCTCGTGTCGGATTTCGACTACAACTGGTACCGCGGATATACCACGCCTCAGGATGACGAATACATTCTCAATGTAGAGATCACCAAGCTCCTGTTCAAGAACAAGTTCACCCTCTCACTGAAAGGATACGACCTTCTGAACCAGGCCAAGAACCTGTCAATCAGCGACTCCGCGAACTACCATACAGAAACTTGGAACAATACTCTCGGCCGCTATGTGATTCTCTCCCTGACATGGAGATTCGGTACGATGAACAAGAATATGAGAATGGGTCCGGGAGGACCTGGCGGACCGAGGGGAGGACATCCGGGACCTCCGCCTCCGATGTAGTGAAATCCATAAGTTCGCTCCGGGATGACCGCGAGTCAGCCACGGACATAAATCATATTGAAGAGATTCTTCAATGTGGAATCTTCACCTGATGCGACAAGACGCGCATCAGGTTTTTTTTGCTGGAGGGCAGGGTCTGTCTCCGCTCCAGAAATCAGGCCTTCCTGAACCATCACATCCACGAGATGCCGGGCCACTGCAGGAGCCGGGTCGATGAAACGGACTCCCGGACCTGCCACCCGCTCCATCACCGAAAGCAGGAAAGGATAATGCGTACAGCCGAGCACAATGATATCCGAGCCGGCGTCAAGAAGCGGCCGGAGACTCTTCTCCACCGTAGTTTCAACCTCAGGACCGTCCAGTCTGCCGGCCTCAACGAGCTCGACAAAACCTCGGCCCACATGCTCCACCACAGTCACATTATCCTCGACATTCCCCTTGGATGTCAGATACTTGGAGCCTTTCAGCGTGCCTACTGTGGCAAGCACTCCTATTATTCCTGTCTTCGTTCCGAGAGCGGCCGGCTTTACTGCAGGCTCCATTCCGATGAACTTGACATGGTCCCTGCGGCCTCCTGTCGCCTTCAGCACCCTTTCCCTGCATTCCTCCGAGGACGGGTCAGCATAGAGACCGCGAAGCCCTGCAATGGCTGCGGACGTGGCGGTATTGCAGGCCACCACAATAATATCCGCACCTTCGCCCATCAGGTACTCTGAAACGGTGCGCATCCGTTCCATTATGAAATCCTGCGACTTCTCCCCGTAGGGGCAATATGCATTGTCCGAATAATAAATGTATTTCTCCCCAGGAAGAAGGCGGGTTATCTCCTTCAATACAGACAACCCGCCGGATCCTGAGTCAACGACTCCTATCATATTTCTTCAGAATGATCAATTGTCATAATAACTGTTGTACTTCCTCGCCATGCTTCCGTACATCTGGCCGAGCACCTCGAGATAAGGAGCTCCCTCCACGAGAGTCAGGCGATATACAGTGTCGTCCACCCTGTAATACTCGACGCCGCCTAGAGTGATAATGTCATAATCATCAGGAAGGCTCTGCACCAGGGCGCCTGCCGGAGGAACGATGGTCTGATAACGTCCGTTGTCATTGATGATGTAGAACACTCCGTCCTCGTAGTAATACTCCCTGTCAGCATAGGCGTAGCTCTGCATGAGACCGAGCTGCTCGGCTATCTGGTATGCGCTCTTCGCCATGCCCGGATTCATCGCAATCGCCTGGTTCTGAGCCATGATAGTGGCATTGTTCCGGGCAATGATCCTGTTCTGCTGGTCAATGTAGCGGTTGTTCTCATTGATGGCCCTGTACGTATTGTACACATTCGAATAGTAGGAGAATCGCACGGCCGAGAATGCAAGGTCGGCAAGCGCTGCGTTCACTACCACTCCGAAAGGAGGGCGGCAAACCACGTAATGTCCGCGGAACGGTCTGTAATATATGTCATTGCATACATAATAGTTCACACCGAAGTAGGTATGTCTCACATATCCCGGAGGGAGAATCTGGACCCTGTATCCGAAATAGTGCGGATGATGGCCGTAGAAATGATGCAGTTTTTCGTGCTGTATGAAATCCCTGTCGCAAGGGTGGATTCTCTGTACCGAATGGTTGTCGATGCGGAAATCGTCATACATCCCACCCCTCGTCTTTGAGACGTCCCTTCCGGAAGATGAAGAACCCGGCTGGGTGCGCATCTGCGATGTGACGGTGCTGAGACCGGACTTGGTGACATTGGTATTGCGGCGGACCTGGGAGGTCACTGCCTGGTTACGTGTCTGCGAGCTGGATGAGGCCGTGCTGCTTCCCCTTACCGGCTGGGCTACGCGATGGGAGGAAGAAGCGCTGCTTCTGACCTGACTCGATGATGAGCTGCCGGAGCTGCGTACCTGCGATGAGGAGGACGAGCTGCGAACCTGTCCCGAGGACGAACTTGTGCTTCCGGTAGTGCGGCGCACCTGGGATGATGAGGATGTCCCAGCGCTACGGGACGATGAAGAACTGCTTGAGCTGCCGCGCACCTGGCTCGAAGAGGAGCCGCTTCTCACCTGGCTCGACGACGAATTGCCGGAGCTGCGGACCTGGCTTGACGATGAACCTGTGCTGCCGGTAGTGCGACGCACCTGGGATGATGAGGAACTGGTTGTTCCAGCGCTGCGCGAAGCTGACGAGCTGCTTGAGCCGCTGCGTACCTGGCTCGAAGAGGAGCCGCTTCTCACCTGGTTCGACGACGAATTGCCGGAGCTGCGTACCTGCGATGAGGAGGACGAGCTGCGCACCTGGCTTGAGGACGAGCTTGAAGATGTCGAACGGCGTGCCTGAGAAGAGCTCGACGAACTGCTGCCCTTGGACTGGGTCGATGAAGACTTGGTAGTATTGTTCTGTGTGGTCGTAGTCCTTCTGACCTGCGCATCCATATACTCCGGTGCAGCCAGCATTGACAATGCCGCGATCGCTGCAAGCGCATAATTTCTGAACTCTCTCATAACCTTGAAGTTTTGAAGCTGTTTTGAAATATTTACTCTTATTCTTTATGTGCCTTTTCGGCCATTTCCTTCTGCTTCATCGGTCACATAGCTACTGCTATGCTCCCTCTTCAGCAATTGAAACTGTCTCGAAAATTCCCTATAAATAACTTCGGCAAATATTTCAAAACAGCTTCTTGGATTTATTTATACAAATAATACTTTCTGGAAAGTGCCCTGAATTTGTCAGCATCCTTGTGCCAGTAATCTATCATGTCGGACACTTCCAGTCTTTTTGAAAATGCCTTTCTTACATAATCCGTACCACAGACCTTGTCGAACATTCCGATACGAGACTCGGACACCACGAACGGATTGTGGTCAGGGTATAGCCGATTGACGGCCTGCATCACGTAAAACTGGGTGATGGAAATCTCAGCAGCCTCATAATCAGTGAAATAGAACTCGACGCCGTGCAGGAGTTTCCCCTGGAACGCCCCACCAACCGGCTTGTAATGAATCGTCCTGAATGCTATGCCCGGAAGATTGTAGTTGTCAAGCTCAGCCTTGAGAGCATCCGCGTCTATCCACTCTGCCGCGAAGACTGCGAACGGAATCGTGTATCCGACTCCGACATTTAGGTAATTGAAGAATTCACCTGCGATACCGGATACCGGATAATTGATGGCGGACTGAGGATAAGGGATGTTAGGTGACGGAAGTATCCACGGAAGACCTGTCTCGAGATAGGTCATGCTTCTTTTCCAGCCTTCCATCGGGACCACGCTCAGCTTGCATTTGAGATGAGGCTCGTATCCGTTCTGTCCGCGGTTCATGCCTTCCTCGTTGATCATTATCGCAAGCTCGCCCACGGTGAGCCCGTACACATAAGGAATCTCGAATTCACTTACGAAAGAATAGAATCCCGGCTCTACGTTGCATCCTTCTATCTTGTTGCCTCCCAGAGGATTAGGCCTGTCAAGAACCATCACTTCGATACCTTTTTTGGCGCAGGCGCGCATCACGAGGCCGAGAGTGCTGATGAACGTGTAGGACCTGGTACCCACATCCTGGATGTCGTACACCATTATGTCGATACCATCGAGCATCTCCTGTGACGGCTCGCGGAATTTCCCGTAAATCGAATAGACTTTCACCCCTGTTGCAGGATCGACGGAGTCTCCCACCTTGTCTCCGGCATAGGCATCACCGCGGACACCGTGCTCGGGACCGAAGAGGGCTACCAGTTCAACGCCCTCGGCATTGCTGAGTATGTCTATGGTCGAACGGAGATTGTGGTCAATTCCGCTCGGATTGGTAACGAGACCCACGCGTTTTCCTTTCAGGCCGTCGAATCCACGTGCCTCAAGGACTTCAATTCCGGTCCGTACCTTTGGAGTTCCTGCATTCATCTCCAGCCCTGAAGCGAGGGCCAGAATCGTCGCCGCCATCGCGGCCAAGGTCATTCTGATTTTCATCATACTATGATTTTCAATTATTTATATTTCTCATAAAGGATCTGAATAATATATTGAATCAATTTTTCCTTCAGATATGTCCACGAAGACCATACAGTCCGTATCATGAAACAGAGCATAACACTCCCCTTTTATCCAATGTGCTCTTCGCGGGGACAAGGGAGCAAGCACTTCAAATGGATCACCAACCCTCACACCTCCAGGGATAGAGCACTTCAATGCCACAAAACTGGAATCACATATTGAAAATTCGATGAATACATTATCATGGAACTTAATGAAACTCTTTCCATAATGATAACACTCATCTATTCCATCAGGACCAGCATCATTATACTGATATCTGTCAGGCTCCCCGAAACGAGCTATCACCTCTTCTTTTGTCATCACAGTATCAACACATACACTGTCCACATCGTATGCCGACATGACTGATGCCGATACAAGTCCTGCCACCATGGACACGACTGCCCTCAAGATTGTTCTGTTCATTATTTCTGTCATTTGCTCCTGCCGTATTCAGGATCAACCTTGATGAGCTTCGTGACAGCGACGGTACCGAGGCAGCAGACGATTACCATCCAGAAGAACATCTCATAGCCCATCATTTCCTGCAAATAACCGGCGAATGCGCCCGGAATCATCATGCTGAGCGCCATGAAAGCTGTGCAGATGGCATAATGCGAAGTCTTGAACTCACCCTCCGAGAAATACATCATGAACAGCATATAGGCCGTGAAACCGAATCCGTAGCCGAACTGCTCGATGGCCACACATGTACTGATAATGAACAGGTTATGAGGCATTGCCATACTCAGGTATACGAACGTCAGGCATGGCAGCGTCATACATGCCGCCATCGGCCACAGAGACTTCTTCAGACCCCACTTCGATGCGGCCATTCCTCCGATAATACCACCCACGGTGAGCGAGATGACACCGATTGTTCCATAGACAATACCCACAGTGGACGTCGGAAGCGCCAGTCCTCCCTGCTCGGCCGACGAGAGAAGGAACGGATTCACCATCTTCAGGAGGAACGCCTCAGGCAGACGGTAGAGCAGCATGAACACTATCGCAATCAATGCTCCCGGCTTCTTGAAGAACGTGACGAACGCATGTCCGAATTCCGAAGCCAAGGATGAATCGCTGCCTGAAGACTTCACCGTCCGGTCATCCTTCGGGGCCGGGATGAAGAAAGTGTGATAGATGGTCACCAAGGCGAAAATGACAGCCGTGACGGCCATGGTCAATGTCCATGCCATAGGGATATTGCCGGTCCTCTCCTCAAGGACTCCGGCTATCACCACGAGAACTCCCTGCCCGAAAATGGATGAAAGCCTGTAGAACGTGCTGCGGATACCGACGAAGAAAGACTGCTGGCCGTGGTCGAGGGCTATCATATAGAAGCCGTCTGCAGCAATGTCATGGGTTGCCGACGCGAACGCAGTTATCACGAACAATATCAATGTGAACGTGAACATACCGACAGGTGTGGAACTCGAGCCGATCAGCTCGGCCGAAGGTCTCGGGATGCTGAAAACCAGCAATATGAATGCTGCGGACATGAGAATCTGCATCGCAAGTATCCACCATCTCTTGGTCTTGAAAATGTCCACTACCGGGCTCCATAGCGGTTTGAGAGTCCACGGAAGATAAAGCAGGCTGGTGAAAAGGGCCATCTCGCCGTTCGGGACTCCCATCTTGGTGAACATCGTCACTGAGATATTGTTAACGATGAAATACGGAATGCCTTCCGCGAAATACAGTGTAGGTACCCACCACCACGGGGACCTGGAAAGAGATGTTTTCATCATAATGTCAAAGTTTTCATATCAGGCAAGGCGTTACGGCCGCACCAGGGTAATAATGTGTCAGAATCGAAATATAGTCATGTCCGCCGGAAGCCATCACCGCCGCGCCTATCTGGCAAAGCCCCACTCCGTGACCCCAGCCGGCACCCCGGAGGATTATGATGTCCTCTTCCGGAGAAGGGCCTGCCTCCACATCCACCGTAAAAGCGGAACTGCGGAGATGGGACTCTGAAAGGAATCTTCTGATTATAAGCTCCTTGCCTATCACCATGGAAGACTTGTCCCCTTCCACGAGAAGTTCCTTTATCCTGCCGGAAGGACCTCGCTTCAGAGGCTTCAGTGAGCGGAGAAGGCCGATGTCCTGACCGGAACGCCTGAAAATCAGGGCGGACAATTCCGCACGGGAATACCTCGCCTCCCATCTGAAAAAGTCCTTCGTCTCAAGGTCATAGTCGTTCAGCACCGTGGACAGGATTTCCCGGTCGGTAGTGTTGCAGAATGACTCCGGAGAGGATAATATCCAGGCCCTTGCACCTTTCTCTGTCGTAAGATCCGGCTGGGCTGGACTCTCTCCTGAAGTACGGCTGTCTGCCGGCATGGTATCCGGAACAGCCTGAAGATACGGATAGTCATCATCGCTCCAACAGGTGGAGAAAAGCTCCATCATGCCGCCGCAGGACTTCGAGAAACGGGCGTCACAAATCTTCCCGTCATAGGTCAGAACCTGGCCCCATGTCTCGTCCACAGCCTTCCGCACATTATCCCCTACTGCCATCGTAAGTCCCTGATATCTCTGGCAATGATCATCCGCACATACATCGAAAGCCTTGTGGTCGTGACTGTCGAACCATTTCACGACATGGCGTACTCCGTTCTCTGTCAGGTCCTTCTGTCCGGCCTCGGGGTCTTTCCCGGCACTCTCCCGCCTCATTGCCATCTGCCGCATCACCCATGACCGCGAAATCACGGCATGGGCCTTCAGGAATTCCAGCGGAGCGGAAGCCCTCATCTCGGAAGATATCACGCTCAGGAGATAGTCTTCCACTCCTACGATATTGACAGCCGCCACTTTGCCGTCCTCCACCATGAATTTCAGGGAGCCGGCGAAACGCTGCGTCATCTTCTGTTCCCAATGGAAATCCACCCCTATGGTTACTCCGTACAATATGAATGTAGGCTCGGCGAACATCGATGACATGGTCTGTGCATCGAAAATGAGTTCGTCGTACAGTGTGCCGTTGTAGGAGATTCTTCCGTTATCGTATGATACCCGCTGGCGTCCGGCCCCGTCCGAGATAATCTCGAACTCGATTTCCTGACCGGACATCACCCCTACCTGCAGAAGCGGCTGGGTACGGGTCAATTTCCTGATTATCAAGTCTTCCGTTTCCTTGCTTACGGACACCTCGGAAAGCATTCCGGATATCAGTCCAGAATTGAGCTTGGCATAGTCTTCGGCTTGAGGGACGATGAAAAGTCCCGCCATGTCGGCACATCCCGGGCTCATCGTGAGATGGTCCGGTCCGTCCGTGAAATAATGATGGGAACGGTGCTTGTCGCGCGCCAGCAGGACGGCCCGGTATTCGCCGAAACGTCCGTGTGATATGCCTGACACCCTGGCCGAAGGCCTGACTGAATACCATACAAGGAGATTGAACATCGGCTCAGTCTCGTCGGGGCGCTGCGGAAGGCAGTCCAGGAGCCTGTAGAAAAGCTTCGCAAAAGACTTGGAAGTGCGGGAACGCATCACGAAGACTCCCCTCGTGAAATGCTTGTAATGAAGCAGTTCCGCATCCTGTACCGAGGTAACATGCTCCAGGGAGTCATTCACTCCCCCATTGCCTGATAACGTTCCGAGAAGAGTGTCAATCTCTTTCTCGAGCGGCATTATACCTCTCGGGCAGGCCTGGAAATGCATGTGGTCCGGAGCAGATGCCCCGCATTTCGGTCCGTTGTAGAAGACGGTGAAATCAGGGAAATGCCTGGCAATGTCCGTCATGTCCACGACCCTCTTCCAGATGGTCTGGGGAACATGGGAGTCCCGTGCAATGACAATGTGGTCCGGAAAAATGGGATATGGATTGATCAATATGTCATATTTCCTGCCCTTCCTCCCCTCGAAGAGAAGTGATTTCTGCTCTTCCGGACGGTTGGAGGCACACAGGAAGCATCTCCTGGCCTTGAGGGACGCGGTGTCCACCTTGGCCGCAGAAGAACGGATACGAGCCGGATTGTGCTGCAGACGGACACGCAGGCCGTCGATTTCCATCTCGCGGGTCTCCACGTTCTTGAGTGCCCGGAAATTCGCAGCCGCCATCGGCCATACGGAAAGCTGGTCGTTGACGAATTTTCTTATCGATTCGCTATTTTCCATCTGCATTCATTCTAATTCTCGCCTCGAGTTCCCATGTACGTATGCTGTCCTTGTAGAGATTGTTCGCATTGACCCTGGCAATGTCAAGGGCTGCATCGGAATTGCCTTCCCACCTGCGGCAGCAATAAATCGGCTCGTAGATTCTTCCGATCCGGTATTCGCGGCTGATTCTCAGGCCCACGGCATAGTCCTCTCCATAGCTGACATTCGGGAAATCTATCTTCCTGAGGAACGGGACATAGAATGCTCTCGGAGCTCCGAGGCCATTGATTCTCAATGCATTGTTTCTTCCGTTATCCTCCGTCCACTCCCTGTGGTCAATGATTCCCGGAGGAAGCGGATTCATATTGAAATCAGTCATCTCATAAGATCCGATGACCATTCCGCATCCCTCCGAACGGAAGACGCCCACGACTTTCTGGAGGGTGGTTGCATCCTTGTAGACATCGTCGCTGTCGAGCTGTACGGCATACATTCCGCAACTGGAATCATGCACTGCCGTGTTCCAGCAACCTCCGATGCCCAGGTCATATCTGTCCGGCACAATCACTACGAGACGCGGGTCGTCAATCGCAGCAAGAGCCTCGGAAGTGCCGTCCGTGGAATGATTGTCCACCACTATGACATTGTACGGGAAATCGCATTCCTGCGAAAGAGCGCTATGCACTGCATCCGACACGGTCCTGACCCTGTTAAAAACCGGTATAATGACTGAGGCGACTACCTCAGGGGCGAAATCAGGGTCCTTCTCCACAGGTTTGAAGCCCGGAGCGATATATGCGCCAATGCGTTTGAGATGCTCGGTGCAGATTTTCTCCATCTCAATCTGGACCTCACGGTTGCGCGGATTCACGTAGTCGAACTGTTTCTCACCGGATTTGCGGAGGTCCGTCTCCACTTCGGTATAGAGATATTCGCCGATGTGGACTATCTTGCCCATCCTGAGACGGAGGTCATACAGGGCTCCGAACTGATAGTCCCTGTCCATTTCCGAAACGGCCTTAAGGAAAGAGGAAGACCTGAATACGAGGACCGGACCGAAATCGAAATCATCCCTCAGGGCACCTGCCTGGCAGTCGATTGCGGGATGGCGGCGTCTTTCGGTGGTACCGTCTTCTTTTTCAATAAGTTCGTAATGGTCAGAATAGAGCATGTCTGCACCAGTGTACTCCGCCACCTCAGCGAATCTCTCGAGCGCGAGATATCCGAAGTCGCAAGGATAAGGACGGGTGTTGATCACGATGAAATCTTCTGAAAGGCCGGCGGCCTCTCTGCGCAGATCCTCAGTGCCCTGCACCGGGGTATCCGTAATGAACTTGAATGTCGGCATTTTGTCATCAATTATTTCCGCCGGAAACGGCTGGAAACAAATATAGACAAAAATAATGAAAATTCAGGCGGAAAACGTTTTTTATCACGTATTCCGCCTGAATGAAGTGACCCCAATAGGATTCAAACCTATAACCTTTTGATCCGTAGTCAAATGCTCTATTCAGTTGAGCTATGGGGCCGTCCCAGGATTTCTCCTGACTTATGCCTCGGAAGTTGCTCCTTCCTCTTTCAGGATATTGAGCTTCTTCTCCTTGATTCTTGCTTTCTTGCCGGAAAGTTTCCTAAGGTAGAAGATTCTTGCCCTGCGTACCTTGCCGACCTTGTTCAGCTCGATGCTGTCAATGAACGGAGACTCGAACGGGAAAATCCTTTCTACACCTACACCGCCTGATACCTTGCGGATGGTGAAAGTCTTTGTGAAAGGAGAGCATCCGCTGATCTGGATGACAACACCCTTGAATTTCTGGAGTCTCTCTTTGTCTCCCTCCTTGATCCTATATGTGACTGTGAGCGTATCACCAGCCTTAAACTTAGGATATGTGGCAGCTTTACCGTTTGTAAAAGCCTGCTCTACAACTTTTATCAAATCCATTTCTAAAAAATTTTTAAGCGCAACGTTACTGATTCACTTAACGGTCGTAAGAGGTTGCTTCGTTAATGGGACTGCAAATGTACGAATAATTTTTCTTTCCGCAAACTTTTTAGAAATTTTCTTTCATTTTATCGAAAAGATTTTTGTCCTCCCTGCTCAGGTCCGGCTTGAACGAATCACTCGAACGCATGGACTCAAGAGCTGATTTCTCATTGGATTTCAATTTCTTAGGAATCCATACAAGGTATTTTACGTACAAATCTCCGGTTCCGCTTCCATATCCCTTGACAGCAGGCAGTCCGCGGCCTCTGAGACGTACAACCGTTCCGGACTGGGTTCCAGGCTCCACCTTTATCTTGTAATTGCCGTCAAGGCACGGTATGGACACCTCGGTTCCGAGGATTGCATCCGTCACGGATATAATCTTGGAGTAGAACAGGTTCTTGCCTTCCCTCTTGAGTTCCTGATGAGGAATCTGCTCGATGACCACGAGGAGATCCCCATTTATGCCGCCGGCCTTGGCAGCATGTCCTTCTCCCTTGAGAGTCAGCTGCATGCCGTCCTCCACACCTGCCGGAATCCTGACCTTGACGCTCACACGCTTGCGCACGAGACCGGTTCCTCCACAATTCCTGCACGGATTGGAGACCACCTGGCCTTCACCGCCGCATCTTGAACAAGTCGTATATGTTATGGTCTGGCCGAAGAATCCGTTGGTGACCCTCTGCTCCTGACCCGTTCCGTGACATACAGGACAGGTCTTGACATCGGATGCATTTACTGCTCCCTTGCCGCCGCAGTCAGGACATTGCTCGTTCCTCTCGATTGTGACTTCCTTTTCCACGCCAGTCGCAATCTCCTCAAGCGTGAGGCGCACCCTGGTACGGATATCCCGGCCACGCATCACTCGCTGCTGGGCCCCGCCTCTCTGTCCGCCGCCGAAGCCACCGAAACCTCCGAAACCGCTGAATCCCCCGAAACCTCCGTTGCCGAAAAGTTCGTTCAGGATATCGTTGAGATTGCCGAAGCCGCCGCTGAAGTCCGGAGCACCGTCTCCTCCGAGGCCGGCCTGGCCAAATCGGTCGTACCTGGCCTTCTTGTCAGGATCGCTGAGCACGCTGTACGCCTCTGAAGCCTCCTTGAAGTTCTCCTCGGCAGTCTTCTTCTCGGCATCCGTACCGTTCACCCAACGGTCAGGATGCCACTTGAGGGCCATTTTCCTGTACGCCGATTTTATATCGTCCGCCGTGGCATTCCTGTCCACACCGAGCACTTCATAATAATCTCTTTTCTCTGCCATAGGTCAAATCCTCCTGAACCATTACACTCCTACCACTACCTTGGCATAACGGAGAATCTTTCCGCCGAGGGTATAGCCGGTCTCGATAACGTCGAAGACCAGACCTTTCTTGTCCTCCTCCGGAACCGGCACCTGGGCCACGGCCTCGTGGAAATCTGTATCGAACTTCTGTCCCCTCGCCTCGATTTTCTCGAGTCCCTTCTTCTTCAGGTACTGCATCAACTTCGTGTATATCAGGCCTGTACCCTCCTTGGCAGCCTCATCGCTGGATTTCTCGAGGAGCTCCATGGCACGTTCACAGTCATCGAGCACCGGAAGAAGTCCCTTGATAGTCTCGGAAGCCGCGGAATTGACCAGCTCGAGTTTCTCCTCTGCAGTACGCCTGCGGAAAGTCTCGAACTCCGCCATCAGCCTGATATAGTCGTCCTTCTCACGGGCAAGTTTCTCAGTCAGGTCCCTGTTGGCGGCCTCGAGTTCCTGATTGCGTTTTTCAAGACTGTCTTCCGGCTCTGCCCCGGCTGTTTCAGTCTCCGGCATTTCCTCAGCGGAGCCATTGCCTTCCTTCACATCCTTCTCTCCGGAGGCTTCCTGAGCCGCCTCTGCCTTCAGCTTCTCTTTTTCAAGTTCCTTTTTTGTCTGTTTCATAGTATCTTTCATCATTTTTTCTCATCCTGAACCCTGCCGTGGCGCTTCCTGATACGCGACTTGGTCATTAAGACCTCGAAAATCTTCAGGTCAGGCTCGAACTTTTTCAGTTTCCGCCGCCTGCCCGCGAATATCCCGTAGATGGTCGCTATCAATATAAGCCACAGCATGACATTGTCCCTGCCGGGACCATATCCCCAGCGGGTACGCCCATGCCATCAGCAAATTATCTGCCACATCGGATAACTGACAGATTGGCAGAAAGTGGATCTCCTCAAGAAGACATACCGGTCGTCGCCAAAACTACGCCGTTCGTCGCGGAATTCCGCATTGACAGCAGGCATATACCGGCAATATTATTAAATTAGCGGAAACAAATCACACTAAAATTAATTATGATTCTGAAATTCAAGATTGAATACCGTACCACCTGGGGAGAGGAACTCGTGCTCGTCCTCGGGGAGAAGCATGTTTTCATGAAATACGGGGACGGCGGTATCTGGACAGCGAGGCTGACGGTCAGGACGCCGGGAAAGGCATTGTACGAGCCGTATCATTATGAAGTATGGAAGGGCGGTATAAGGACGAGAAGGGAATGGCGGGACAGGACCGTGGCAGGAACAAGGGACCTGGGCCACGGAAGGCTGCCGCAGAAAGTCGAGATAGAGGACAGATGGTCGGACATTCCCGAGAATGCACCGTTCCACACATCCGCGTTTGCCGGAGGGGCATTCAGTGTAAGGCAGGGAGCGGACGGAGAGGTCTGGACTGATGCCGGTGAAATGTACCGCAGGGGATGGAAATGCGCCGGTACCGCCGTGCCGGTATTCTCGCTCAGGACTGAGGAGAGTTTCGGTATCGGAGATTTCCTCGACCTGAAAAAGATGGCCGAATGGGCGGCCGCCACGGGACAGCGCATCATCCAGCTGCTTCCGGTGAACGACACTACGGCGACCGGGACATGGACCGACTCCTATCCTTACAGCGCGAATTCCATCTACGCCCTTCATCCGCAGTTCATCAGGCTGACGGACGCAGGTGTAAGGAAAGACAAGACTTACAAGAAATTGCAGGCTGAGCTGGAGGCCTTGCCACAGGTGGACTACGAAAAGGTCAACGAGTTGAAAGACAAGCTGATGCGCAAGTCATTCGCAACCAATTGGGCGAAGACTTCGGAGTCAGCGGCCTACAGGAAATTCTATCTGGAGAACAAATTCTGGCTCGACGCCTACTGCGCATACAGGATCCTCACCAGGCAGACCGGCACCGCAGACCCGTCAAAATGGGGGAAATACGCGAAATACAGTGCCAGGAAGATTGAGGGATTCATTGCCGAAAACAGGGAAGAAGCTGATTATCATGCTTTCGTGCAGTTCCATCTGAGCCGCCAACTGAAGGAGGCAAGGGACTATGCGCACTCGCTCGGCGTGATTCTGAAAGGAGACCTGCCTATCGGAGTGAGCCGCACGAGCGTGGACGCATGGCAGAACCCGTCGCAGTTCCATCTCGATTCACAGGCCGGAGCACCGCCTGATGCATTTGCCGCAGACGGACAGAACTGGGGATTCCCTACATACAACTGGGACAAGATGGAAGAGGACGGCTACGCCTGGTGGAAGGCCCGCCTGAAGAATATGGAGCAGTATTTCGACGCGTTCAGGATTGACCACATATTGGGATTTTTCCGCATATGGGAAATCCCTGCAGGGGCGAAAAGCGGCCTGATGGGACATTTCAATCCTGCCCTGCCGTTCAGCGGGGAGGAACTGAAGCAGCGCGGCTTCGACATCTCCACAGGATGGTATACGGAAGACTCGCTGAACACTCTCTTCCTTGAGGATCCGAGACGCAAGGGATTCTGGCATCCGAGAATCGCCGCCCAGAATACGGAGCGTTACAGGAATCTCCCTCAGTGGCAGAAAGATGCTTTCAATGCGCTGTATGACGATTTCTTCTATCGCCGCCACAACATTTTCTGGAGGGATTCGGCCATGAGGAAACTGCCTGACCTGCTGGCTTCCACCGGAATGCTGGCTTGCGGAGAGGACCTCGGAATGATTCCGGACTGCGTCCCTGACGTAATGAAGGAGTTGAAGATTCTGTCTCTTGAGATTGAGAGAATGCCGAAAGACCCGTCAAGGGAGTTTGCCGACACATGGAGCTATCCATATTTCTCCGTCTGCGCTACTTCGACCCATGACATGAGTCCTCTCAGGGCATGGTGGCACGAGGACAGAGATGTCACCCGGAGATTCTGGAACAGTATTCTCGGAAAATACGGGGAGGCACCGGCAGACTGCGGTCCGGACACATGCAGGAGCATACTTATGATGCACCTGCAGTCGGCATCCATATTCTGCATCCTGCCGCTCCAGGACTATCTTTCCATCAAGCCGGAGCTTTGCATGGAAAAGCCTGAGGACGAGCGCATCAACGTGCCTGCAATCTCGCCTTATTACTGGAGATACAGGATGAAGGTGACTCTCGAGGCTCTTCTCGCGGACGATGTCACGGCTGACATCCGGAAGATGACACGAGACTGCGGACGAAAATAATCATCTGGATTCCATCCAGGTCAGGAAATCGTCAGAACGGGAACGGCTGACAAGAATTTCTGATGAAGTGTCGGGGCGGGGGTTGATTTTCAACCTTCCGCCCTGAAGTTTTACTATGCTTTTCACTGCGGAGGAGGCTATTATGCAGCTTCTGGAGACGCGGAAGAATTCCGCCGGGTCCATGGGCTGATCCTGGCAGCTGACGCTGAAATGCACATGGGCACCCATCACCGATTCCACCAGAGCGGTGTCACCGGCATAGCCGATGGTCTGGCCCATGACTACCGCGTCCCCGGGGGCTACCGCCAGGTCCTCCCGCAGACTGGAATAGCGGGTGGTGTAGCCCCCCTCGTGGCGGATGACCACGGTGAAGCCCAGGGTGTCGTCCTCATAGGTGGTGTAGACCGTGCCGTCCGCCGCTGCCGCCACCGGAGCCCCTTCTTCCGCCGCGTAGTCCACGCCGTTGTGGACCCGCCAGTCCCGGGTGGTTTCGTTATAGCTCAGGCAGTCCATGGCGTAAACGCCGATGGCATCGCCGGTGACGGGCAGGGCGGTTTTCAGCGCGGTTCGGGGCACCTGAGTTTCCAAAGGCTGGGTCGCCTCCTCCGACGGCTGATTCGGCTGGGACGGTACCGTGGTGGGAACGGATACCGACGGGGCAGGGGAAGAAACCTGGGAAGGCTGGGTACTTTGTGTACTCACCGCCAGATTTTCAACCATGGGCTGCTGGATGGCCGCCTCTGTTGCGGCTCCGCCGCCTCGCTGGGTCAGATAATAGGTCAGCGAGCCGGCAGCGGCCACCAGCGCCAGAACCAGCGCGGCATATTTACCGCTGTATTTTTTGTTGCTCATTTGTAAGCACCTCCGCAGCAGAGTATAGACAGATAGCCGGATTTCTAAACAATAATTTGTTTTCATGTTGCCTATTGACATTGGGCCGATTTTATATATATTTATATGTGTCAAATTCTGACGAAAAATCGGTTAAAGAATCGGGGGAGGATAATGTCCAAGGAACTCATCAGGCTCCGTGATTTGATTATGGAGTTCGACGGGGAGCGTATATTAGACGGCATCAATCTTTACATCAACGATCACGAATTCCTCACATTGCTGGGCCCTTCCGGCTGCGGAAAGACCACCACGCTGCGGATCATCGGCGGCTTTTTAACGCCCACATCCGGCACGGTGACCTTCGACGGTGAGACAATCAATGATGTACCGCCCTACAAGCGGCAGATCAACACCGTGTTTCAGCGCTATGCCCTTTTTCCGCATCTGGATGTTTACGACAACATCGCCTTCGGACTGCGGGTCGCCAAGGTGCCGAAAAATGAGATCGACACCAGGGTGAAGGAAATGCTGGAAATCGTCAGCCTCAAGGGCTACGAAAACCGGCACATCGACAGCCTTTCCGGCGGTCAGCAGCAGCGGGTGGCCATCGCCCGGGCACTGGTCAACCGGCCCAAGGTGCTGCTTCTGGATGAACCGCTGGGGGCGCTGGACCTGCGGCTGCGCAAGGATATGCAGAATGAGCTCAAACGCATTCAGCAGGCCCTGGGCATCACCTTTATCTATGTGACCCACGACCAGGAGGAGGCGCTGTCCATGTCCGATACCATCGTGGTGATGGACAAGGGCCGCATCCAGCAGATCGGCAAGCCTGAGGATATCTATAATGAGCCGAAGAACGCCTTCGTGGCGGATTTCATCGGCGAATCCAATATATTGGACGGCGTGATGCTGTCCGACTACCGGGTGAAGTTCTTTGACCGGGAATTCCAGTGCGTGGACAAGGGCTTCGCCGAAAACGAGAGCGTGGACGTGGTTATCCGGCCCGAGGACGTGGATATTGTCCCGGTGAAGGAGGGCCACCTGGTGGGCAAGGTGACGGCCATTACCTTTAAGGGACTGAACTACGACATCATCGTGGAATTCAAGGGCTTCAAATGGCTGATCCAGTCCACCGACTATCAGGCCGTAGGCTCTACCA
>SFNZ01000099.1 GCA_004552615.1 Bacteroidales bacterium
TGCATCCGAAGCCGCCAATTAATGGCGCTTAAAATCTTGTCGGCCATCGTCAGATTCGTGTCGTTTTCTTCAGCGATGACAGACTGTGAAAGCGTTGGTGATTCACTGCTGACTTCCACCGGACACGGACAGACAGATAAAAGCTGTGCGACCACTCTTCCGCCTTCAGCTCCTGCCGGGGCATACCAACCGCGCGGCAAGAGGATGTCGTCTGCCGGCTTCAATACCGAATAGCACTGAAGATGACATTCTTTCACGTTGCCATTCAGTTTCACCTCCGGCGATGTTGCCAGCCCTGTGAATATCGCTTCATGCGCTCCGCTGTCTGCCTGTTTCGCATCAAGATATATCCGTATCCAGCGTTCACGCTCCGGATCATACGTCCGGCAGGTGACATCTGCTGAATCTCTGAGGCCTGTCTTTCCCCGTGTCACGCTCCCGGATATGATCTCGAATCGTTCGATGTCGCGCCAAGTCGACGGATCAACGAACGTCGCATAATATGTCGATGAAAACCCATTATTCCAATTCATTCATTTCCTCCATCAGCCGACAGTCGCTGTTCCGACTTCAGCCGTTCCGACAGTCGCTTCTTCCGGCTCCTGCGTCCTCTGCCAGTCTGCCAGTGTCATTCCGTCATATCCTTCTGGATCAACTCGAGTAATGGCAAGACTGAATTCAGACCGGACCACATCTTTCCCCATATCTCGGGATTCGTTGACCTGAACATCTGCAGCATAACTTGAGCCGTCTCTTGTTCTGACATGACAGATGCCCGGATAGTCAGCAAGCCTCCGCAGGGCTTGGATAGTGTCCTGATCCTGTGTCGTTACAAGTGAGCCTTGAACGCTTCCGGTCCTCGAAACGGCCTGATTCCAGTCACCTGTCACGTGACCTCCGAGATACTGCGTTTCTTCAAAGTCCTTATCCCATGCAGATGACAGTTCGATATCGTACATGACAGCGACCTGATCTCCGCCGAAGTCGATAAGATTGAACATCGTCTCGATAGTGTCTCCGTCTTCAGCCGTGTAGTCAGTCCATGCCAGAGTGTTGTCCTCAGTGATATAGTCGCCATTTGCAGTCCTGAAGACTATCCTGTGACCGCCCATCTCTCCGAGTGCCGGATACGGATCAACATATGTCGTCCCGAATTCTGCCCCCGGATATATCAGCTCAGGTCTATCCACAGAAAGCCGATATATATCGCAAGTGTCTCCAGTCTCTACTCCCTCCGGAGCGACCGGCGTTATTTTCATGACCTTGAAATTGTTATCAGCCTCGATCGTCGCTGTTGGAATCAGCGCCTGATGCGTCCAGCGGACTTCAAAGTCCTGTGTCGCTTCAGCGCTCTGTCCTAATTCGTCTGATACTGTCGCGACTATCCTGTACTTGGCCCCGTCATCAAGCGATCCTATGAGGCTGTCATCGTCAATCGTGATTTGTGCTTCACCTGTCTGCTGAATGAGTGCCACTGTCTCGCCTTCATGGCCGGTGAAGTTTCTTTCATCCGGCCGTTCGAGATAGTAACTTTCAGCGCGTTCTATTGCCACCGTCGTGATGCCGGTATTCCCCGCACCTGTGACTGTTATCGTCAGAGGCATGTCAGCAAGTGCCGTCACCGTATCGGTCGTGCCTTCCTCTTCATCTTCAGGAACGACGACAGATGTCAGTGATGTCTGCGTGATTTCCGCAGTCAACGGCGCAGCAATAGCAAGAGCGACCGGAGCGCTCCAGTCGTCTGACGTTCTTCCGCTGGCTGATACTACTCGCAAGCACAGCAGATATGTTTCTCCGACTGTCCAGCCAACTTCAGCCGCATTGATGTCTATATGCTGCGCCGTCTCTGTTGTCGCTATGACATCCCCGTAAGTGATGCCGGACTGTGACAGCGTGGCCGCGCATATCTCCGCATAAGCCTGTGCCGTTCCGTCCGTGCTGACATAGGCCCATGATGCTGTGACTGTCCCGTCCCCAGGAATCACCGCATCTGACAGAACCAGTGTTGGCACGCTCGGAGCGCTCGCAAGGCTGACCCGTATCGCCTCCGAATAAGGCCCGTATAGCAGTTCATCTCCGGAGCCCTTTGCGAGTCTCACACGGACATGCCATTCAACACCGACGTCAAGGCCGGTGATGTACCACTGCGAAGCGTTGGCATTCGATACTGTATAAGTCGCTGGCTGTTCGTTCGACTCCCACGCATAAGGATTCTGCGACCAAGAGATTTCCGCACTGGTCGCTTCCGTCCATGTCCAGTCCCAGTTGACACGAAGGACCCCTGTTGTATCTGTCGCTGTGACTGCGACATTTTCCGGAGCCTTCGGCACTGCACCTGCGCCCCATGTGATGCCCGATGTCATCAATGGCTTGCCTTCGTAACTCTGAAGCGAATAAACAGTCAGCCCTCCCGGGCCTTCCTGCTCTGAGTATGTTCCGACTACCGCCTGCACGCCGAAAGCATAAGCGCCTGCCGTGCTCCAGTCCGGAGCCTGCACAGTGGCCGTCGTTTCTCCATGCCCGATGATGCCTACTATCATCGGCTCATCTTCATCGCTCTGATAATAAACAGCAAGGAATGAATCCGGCACGCTGGAAGCGTTGCTTGCAACGATAGTCGCGCGATGTGTCGATTCGACCGGCGTCACGCTCGTTATCGTCGGGACTGCCAGCGTCCCCACTTCAGCGATGACCGGTGTCCCCGGTGTAGCCGGCACGCCCGGATCATGCTGCGTGTTCACTCTCACGAATATGACCTGATCATCTGTCAGCACGTCGTCAATGTAGAAGATCGCCTTGTCAGTGCCGTCCTTATATGCCACTGTCATCATGTCCTGCCAGCCTGCACCTTCAGGAACACCCATGCCGGCTCCTGGAGCCGTTACCCATGACTGGACGACCATCTGATTTATCGGCCTTGCAGCCTTCTCAGATGATGACCATTCGACTATGACCTTATATCCGCCGGCTTCTTTTATCGCCGTTGCTTTTGTGTTCGATGTGGCATTCGTCCTCGCGTAAACGTGCCGGCTATATGTCCAATCTGAAGAGCCTGCCGGGCCTCTTGCGCGGGCTCTAAACCAGCGCGTGTATGAATCAGTTCCGTTGATATATGTCAGGTCTTCCGTCACAGCCTTCGAACTGTTAGCAGACCCTGTTCCGGCTTCCCATGTTCCGGACACTCGCGAAGATTTCTGTTTCGCTGAAAAGGCATCTTTCCCATTCGTCACGTTTGAATTCTTCAGTAGTACCGTCTGCCACTGGACGATAGAAAAGTATTTGTTGCTCGTATTCGATGTGGACGTCGTCCACGAAAAAGTCGTTCTGTTCGCAAGCTCATCACTCAAGTTCGCGGACACCTTTGGCGCATTCGGCTTTTTTATGTCGAATTCCTTGACCGCGAAGTCGCTCATTGACGGAGCGTATCTCTTTTCCTTTCTCGTTCCTGCGTGCTTCGTATACGGCTCCCGCTGTCCTCTGATGCGGAAGCGGATATATTTGAGCGACTTTTCCGTGTTAGGGATATACCTCGACATGTTCAGCGTGATTGACTTGTTCGTCACCCTCGCTCCACATGGCAGGCGCTCCCACTTCTTCATCTGATTCGTCTTATAATATAACTGTTGTCCCCAGCCGTAATTCTTATCTCCGATTTTCCAAGAAAATTTGAAGGTGTTGTCTTTTCTTGTAATCGCAAGTCCTGTCGGCTTCTTTGACTCTTTGACGACGAAATTACTTACTCCGATTATTACTTTTGGCATTTTTATCCCGTCCTTAATTGCAGTTTTATCTGCCTTGCTAACCTTGCAGCGAATTCTTCCGGATTGTTCCCGCCGGATACTGTTATCCTGTTATTTATGATATTACCGCCAAGATTCTGAACGCCTGCTCCACTTGTAAGCGCTGCAGACCCTTTCAGCGTTCCGTCATAGTTCACAAGACTTCCGTATCCCGGAGCCTTCATACTCGTTACTCGCTCCAGCAGATTCTGATTCGCGTGATTGACGAAGCCAAGGCCTCTGTTCATTCCAACCGCCACGCCTTCAGGAATCGACTCTCCAAGAGGAAACATTACTTTCGCCGGCGAATTATGCTTGAACTTTTTGTCTGCGTTCCTTATGACGTAATTCCTCAACCCGGATATCGCTCCGCCAAGGATTCCAAGTGGACCCTGCGACAACATTCCGGAAGCGATGCCTGCCGTTATAGACGCGCCGAGCGATGTCGTGTCTATGTCAAGACCGCCCTTGACCTTTTTGCTGACCGTGTCAGTCGCAGAATCGATATCGTTCAAAGCGTCCTTATTCTTCAAGCCTTTGGCTTCGTTCTTTGTGGCGTTTTTACCGCTCGTCGAAGCGTGGCTTGCCGCGCTGTCCAGCTTCTTGTTTATTCTTCTTCGTAGCGTTTCGGTCGCGGCTGAAACATTATATCCGCCTTTACGGATCTGCCTGCTTAGGTTTTTATCGACGTCGACTCCGGCTTTTTCCGCGCGCCGTCTCATCTTGTCCCACTTGACAAGATCTTCGACTTCTTTCACGCTCTTCGGGACGGCATACTTGCCGGAAATGATCCCGTTGGCTACCCTATTCGGGATATTAACTCCTGCGTTCGTTGCCCTCCGAAGTATGTCATCGAATCGGATAGCGTTCTTCATCTCTTTGACAGTCTTCGGAACTTTTATTCTCCCCTGCTGGAAGCCTTTTATCAGTTTGTTTGAAAATACATAACCGACGTTCCCTGCCACCTTCTTCAGCCTGTTGAATTCTGTCGAGGCGTAATAAACAGACTTTCCAGCCTTTACTGACTCGCCTTTGGCCTTCAATATCTTATTGTTGTACTTGTCTATCTCTTCATCGCAGTTAGCGACAGCCTCCGCCGCATCATCGTATGCCGTTTTAGCCGCCTGAACGTTGGAAGCCACGCCCTGCAATTCATCTTCATCAGCGCCGGACTTCTTCGCATTCTCATAACGCTCACGGGCATCAGCAAGAGCCCGCTCTTTTTCTTCAAGTTCCGTTTCGGCTGCAAGCCTTGCTTTGAATGCGTCAGTGATAGCATCCTGATATGCAGCGACTTCCGCCTCCGTCTTCATGGCGTTTATCTTGTTCTGAATCGCTGTCGTCGATTTGTTCAGGGCATCTTTTTCTTCGTCGTATGTCAGATTAAGTCCTGAGACTTTCTCGTTCAGCTTTTCGACGATGGATTTGATTGTCGCTTTCTGTCCGACGGATTTATTTTCAACGGCCATCAGTTCCTGAAGCCTGTTATTCAGATGGTCCGTCTCGGAAGCCTCCGCCAATGCCTGCGCCACGTTTTCCTCTCGGGCTTTTTTACCTTCGTTATAAGCCTTGGTCGCTCCGTGTATCCTGTCCTCATGGACCTTAATCGCAAGCGCCAACGCTCCGAATGCTCCTACCGCTAACTTGGCCGGACCCGGTATCTTCGCAAGAAGTGACCCGAATTTTCCGGCCACGCCTTCCCCTGCTTTCATCTTCGTAGTGAAGAGGGACAGAGGCTTCAGCA
>SFNZ01000027.1 GCA_004552615.1 Bacteroidales bacterium
GTCTCGGTCCTGTACCTTATCACCCCGAATATCGCAAACAGTCCGAGGGTCAGTCCTATCTGTATCTTCACGCTCTCCATCAGGAAAATGAGCAGGAACATGGCCGAGGCAAATGCTAGGAAAGTGAGGCAATATTCTTTCCTTCCGCTGCGGCGGCGGTATATGAGATAAACTATCACCCAGCTGACCAGCAAGTTGAATGCAAAGCGGAGCAGCAGGTGATACAGGTTGGTTGCCTCGAGAAGAGGCACGCCGAGAAATGTGGTTCCGTTGGTGACCTCGTATCCGAATTCTTCTGCGATTGTCGGGTCGAAGTCAGGCATCTGTTGAATCATCGTGTAAGTAATTTGTTATGTGTAAGTTTTTCTACAGTTCTTATCTTCTGGATGAAACGGGAGTGCCGGATTGCAGGCTCAGTAAGCCCTGTACCGACGCAATACTTGCTGATTCTCAACGGCTTCACTCTCATATCCAGTAATATTTCCTTTATATCGGAACGGCAGAACCCGTCCTGTTTCAACTCGATTATCACGGCATCCCCGAGATCTGCACGGCCCCCGGTCCTGAGATTGTGGAAATTCAGGTCCATATCTACAGTCAGCCTTTCAGTCCTTGCATTGTTCACCAGGGTCATACGCCTGAATACAGTTCTCGTGGACGGGGACAGTTCACCGGCCATGAAATCGGACTTGGATTCCAGGAAACCGGCAACTGCCACGTCTCCCTCAAAAGAGAAAAATTCAGACTCCGGGATTGAAATCCGCTTTTTCTTCGTCCGCCCGTGGTTATTCTTCCGTTTGACCTCGAGAAAAGTGCTCCCGGAAGAAAGATAGCGCCGGGTCCTGATTTTCTGGCGGGTGAGCCTGCGGTTGTGATGGTCGAGATACATCCCGTAGCTGTCAGTATCATAATACAGGGTGTCATAGTCGCAGAGCCGGTTCCCTCCGATGTCGAGCACGCTGTACAGGCCAGCCGCCCTCCCAAGCAGGGGACACAGCTGTGCCTTGGTAGCCAAGTACTTGGTATCCACGCGGTTCATTAGTTTTATGGAATCCATTTCCTCCAACGAGATGCCGCGCATTGTCTGCAGGATGGCATCCATCGTCAAGGCTCCGTGAATACGTATTCAAACACCTTGACTGACTGGAGCTTGCCGTTGGGAGCATAATTGTACTGCTTCTTCTTGGTACCGTCGGCATTCCATTCGTACTTGCGGATACGGACCGGCTTGTTCCTGTCGTCATACTCCACTTCTTTCGAGACCCTGCCGTTTTCACCATACTCGAGAGTCTCCCTCCATTTCTGTCCGTAGGAGGCATATTCTATCTCCTCAACCTTCCGCCCCTGGGAATCGTAGGTTGTCTGGCGGTCAAGCCATCTGGTCCTGGTCCTGGCATCTGTGTTCCACTCTTTGACTACCAGATTTCTGCGTGCATCACGCTTGGCGAGCGTTGCCGGGTCCAGTTCCTGGGCTGACATGGTAAAACCGCAAAGCAATGCCAGGAAAATGGAGACGGCTGCCGGTTTCATGCCCTGAAGAATTCTCATGATTGTTTCCATAATTTATAGTCAGGTTTCTATTTGCTTGTCAATGACGATGTTGCAGTAAACGGCGCTTATACGTTGAAGAGGAAATGCATGATGTCCCCGTCCTGCACGACATACTCTTTTCCTTCCGTGGAGAGTTTTCCGGCGGCGCGGCAGGCAGCCTCCGACTTGTACTGGATGAAGTCTTCGTATTTGATGACTTCGGCACGGATGAATCCTTTCTCGAAATCAGTATGGATGACACCTGCGGCACGCGGAGCCTTGTCCCCGGTGTTGATGGTCCATGCGCGGCACTCGTCGGCACCGGCAGTGAAGAATGTCTGGAGACCCAACAGCTTGTATGCTCCCCTGATGAGGCGGGCGGAACCGGATTCGGAAAGGCCCAGTTCATCGAGAAACATCTGCCTGTCCTCGTAGCTTTCCATTTCGGCAATGTCGGATTCCGTCTTTGCGGATATGATGAGGATTTCCGCATTCTCATCCTTCACGGCCTCGCGTACGGCATCCACATAGGCATTGCCTGAAACTGCTGAATTGTCATCCACGTTGCAGACATACATCACCGGCTTGTTGGTGAGAAGGAAAAGGTCCTTGGCCATCACTTCCTCCTCCGGAGCCAGTTCCACGGTACGGCAGGATTTTCCGGCAAGCAGGGCATCGCGGTATCTCTCAAGGAGATCCATCAGTTTCTTCGCATCCTTGTCACCTCCCGTGCGGGCCTGTTTCTGGACTTTCACCAATCGGCTTTCAACAGTCTCGAGGTCCTTGATCTGCAATTCGGTATCCACTACTTCCTTGTCACGGACCGGATCCACGGTACCGTCCACGTGGACGATATTGCCGTTGTCGAAACACCTGAGCACGTGCAGGATTGCATCGGTCTCGCGTATGTTCGCAAGAAACTGGTTCCCGAGGCCTTCTCCCTTGCTCGCTCCTTTGACGAGGCCGGCTATGTCCACTATGTCGACCGTGGCAGGGACCACCCTTTTCGGATTGCAGAGGTCCGCAAGGGCCTCAAGCCTCTTGTCCGGCACATTTGTCGAACCGAGATTCGGCTCGATGGTGCAGAACGGGAAATTGGCGCTCTGGGCCTTGCCTGAACTTATACAATTGAAAAGTGTCGATTTCCCCACATTGGGAAGTCCTACTATACCGCATTTGAGTGACATGTCCGAAAAATTTTAGTCTGCAAATTTAGTAATTTTCAAGTTCACCACAAATATAAGATTTACGCCACAAATATATCTTTCTTAAATTTTGCAACGCCACAGGGATGCTGCCGCAGCGGAAATGTTCCCGATATTGCAGGGAGTTTAAATTGATGGCCGTACATGATACTGGAATTGTTGACTGCACTGGCGGTCTCCGTCTCCGGAATGGAGAGGACCGACACCTCCGGAACATTGGTGATGTTCTGGAATCTTGAGAATTTCTTCGACTGCACGGACAGCGGAGGCGGAGATTCCGACCTCGAATTCACTCCCCGCGGGCCCAGGCACTGGACTCCGACGAGATTCTGGCGGAAATGCGAAGCCACGGCCAAGTCCGTTCTTTGGATTGCTGACCGGTACGGAAGGCTGCCGGACGTGATCGGGGTTGCGGAGGTGGAAAACAGAACTGTACTTGAGAAGATGCTGCACGGCACCTCCCTGAGGAAATACGGATATTCCGTCCTGCACCGCGACTCGCCTGACCACAGGGGAATTGACGTGGCGATGATGTACCGCAGGACTGTCTTCCGCCAGGTCAGGTCAGGCATCAGGCGGCTGGACTCAATGGCTACGAGGGACATCCTTTTCGCCGAACTGGAAGACAGGCGGGATGGTATTCGTACTGTCTTCATCGTCAATCATTTTCCTTCAAAATACGGAGGATCCGTGACCGGCGACAGGAGGGCTGCCGCAGCCTCGGCCCTGAGGGACCTCTGCGATTCCGTGTACTCTTCCGGAACTTCCGCAATCGTTGCGATGGGTGATTTCAACGACACCCCTTCCTCGCCGGCTTTCGACACTTTGGGACCGGTCATGATGAATCTTGCCATGCCGTTCGAAGCCTCCGGAAAAGGCACGATAAGGTTCAATGGCAGATGGGATATGATAGACATGTTCTGGGCAAGCCCGCACATGGCGGAAGAATGCAGGATGGAGATAGGGGAATTGCCGTTTCTCATGACAAGGGACAATGTACATGCAGGATTCAAGCCTCTCAGGACATATTCAGGCCCGCGCTATCTCGGAGGGGTCAGCGACCATTGCCCGATATTGCTGAGGATAGTGCAGGCCGCGGGGACGGAGGCAGACGCCAACGGAGGAAATCCGGAATAATGTTTCATAATACCCATAATTTTATTACATTTGCGATGCGGACTGCGCTTTTCCGGGTCTGTCACCCGGGACAAAGCATGAATGGAAAGATTTACGATGTCACTAAATTTTAAACCACATACATTATGGAAATGAAATCCAGAATCCAGGAGAAGTTCAAACTCCTTTACGGCACAGAAGGCGACTTGTTCTCGTCGGCCGGCAGAATCAATCTCATCGGAGAGCACACGGACTACAACGGAGGTTATGTTTTCCCAGGCGCGATCGACAAAGGCATCATCATTGAGATAAGGCTCAACGGCACTGACAAGGTTCATGCGTATTCACTTGATTATGACGAATATGTGGAGTTCGGACTGAATGAGGAGGACAAGCCTCAGCAGAGCTGGGCAAGATACATCTTCGGCGTATGCCGCGAGACCATGAAGAGAGGCGGGAAAGTGGAAGGTTTCGACACCGTGTTCGCCGGTGACGTTCCTCTCGGAGCCGGCCTGTCATCGTCCGCTGCCCTTGAGAGTACCTTCGCATACGCTCTCAACTACCTGTTCAACAACATGATAGACAAGTTCGAGCTGGCCAAGATAGGACAGTCTACAGAGCATAACTACTGCGGAGTGAACTGCGGAATCATGGACCAGTTCGCATCAATATTCGGCAAGAAGGGAAGCCTTATCAGGTTGAACTGCAAGACATTGGAATACAAATATTTCCCGTTCGATCCTGAAGCAGCAGGCTACAAACTCGTACTCATCGACTCATGCGTAAAGCACGAACTCGCTTCATCCGCATACAACAAGAGGCGCCAGTCCTGCGAGAACGCCTGCGCAGCCATCAAGAAGAACCATCCTGACGTGGAATTCCTGAGCGACGCCAAGAGGGTATGGCTCGACGAAGTCCGCGACCAGATTCCGGAGGAGGATTTCCTCAGGGCTGAATATGTCATAGGCGAGGTGCAGAGAGTGCTTGATGTCTGCGACGCCCTCGAGAGAGGAGACTACGAGACTGTAGGAGAAATGATGTACGAGACACATTTCGGACTCAGCCGTCTTTACGAGGTAAGCTGCGAGGAACTTGATTTCCTGAACAAACTCGCACGCAAATGCGACGTCACAGGTTCACGCGTAATGGGAGGAGGATTCGGAGGATGTACCATCAACCTCGTCAGGAAAGACCTCTACGACAGCTTCATAAGCACCGCTACAACTCAGTTCACCGAGAAATTCGGACACGCTCCTAAGGTTTATGACGTGGTCATCAGCGACGGAGCACGCAAGATAGAGTAGATTCAGCGGATTTTTCCTGACAGCCAGCCAGCATCGACCTTGACGAATCCCGGCTCCGGCCGGACTGACGGATTGCGCTGGACGATCCCGCGGCAGTCTTCATAGACATTGAAGCCGACCTGGGCTCCGTGCATCTGCCCGTCGAGAGGATAGGAGAATGTAATATCGTTGTCAGGACCTTCAATACGGTAGAATTTCATAGGGGCGGCCACGATTGCGGCCGCTCTTTCTTTGTCCTTTTCCTTGCCGGCCAGCTCGAGCCTGGTGACGTATTTGCACATTTCCATCACCACGTCGTCCAG
This sequence comes from Bacteroidales bacterium, assembly GCA_004552615.1. Taxonomy (GTDB): domain Bacteria; phylum Bacteroidota; class Bacteroidia; order Bacteroidales; family UBA932; genus Cryptobacteroides. The sequence goes on from SFNZ01000027.1 coordinate 5,458, forward strand.
CCCGGCCTCATGGATGCTGACTTTCTCTATCAGGGAGCCCGCGTCTGACACCTGCCTGAGGACATACCCGTCCAGGCCACCGCCATCAGAGCACATCCGGTCGGCTATTGCAGCCATGTGCTTCTCCACGGCCTGCCTTTCCGTATCGCCGAGACTTCCTTCCGGAAGCAGCCAGACCATCAGGCGCTCGTCCGGGTCATGATACAATGTCTGGTACAGGGCCAGGTTCAGCTGTCCGCAACGCGGGCAGGTCCATACAAACAGGGAACCGTCCCTGACTTTCTCCTTCAGCTCAGGATTCTCCCTGACATTGATACTCTGATAGATAGTGACATTGTTCTCTCCGCCGCAGGCGGAACATCTGGCCGTAGTCTGCATGATTGTAATATATTAAAACATTGCCGCACGGACTGGGTGAAATACATTTCCGGCGACGCCTGCAAATTTACAATATATTTCGCAATTCGTCATTTTTGTTCCAAATTACTTAAAAAGTAATAAAAATATGTTATATTTGGGCGTTTTTCGGCAAAAAGCCACCAACTGAAAACAATAAAACCAAACCGAATAATGAAATCATGGCTTAAGCAATTCACGACAGAGGACTGGATTATCGTCTTCGTCGGTGCGGCGGTTCTTGCGCTCGCATGCATTTTCCCGAAATCAATGCCGGTGATGCCAAAGACATTGGCTTCAGCAACAGACTGGGCAAGCGCCCTCTACATGTTCGGCTTCGTGCTGCTCCTCACCTATGTAACCCTGGCAGCTCTCAGGAAGCCCCTCAAAGGCACTTTCATCTCGTTGCTGTTCATCTTCGCGATTACTGTCCTGGCACAGGTTACGGCCAATATCCCTGTTATCAAGAAATGGGGATTCGAGTCAGTCTTCTTCGCAGTCATCTACGGTCTCATCCTGAACAACTGCTTCAGGCTTCCTTCATGGCTCAAGACTGCCGTCAACAGCGAGTTCTACATCAAGGTGGGCATCATCTGCCTCGGTTCCACGATACTCTTCGGTGAAATGATGAAGTCCGGAGCATACGGCCTCGCACAGTCATTCATCGTGGTGTTCACAGTGTGGTATTTCTGCTTCTGGGTAGGCAAGAAGATGAAAGTGGATCCGGAAATGGGAACCATGCTCTCCAGCGCAGTGTCAATCTGCGGCGTATCGGCTGCAATCGCCACCTGCGGAGTCATCAACGGAGACAACAAGAAACTCTCCTACGTGGTATCCCTCGTGCTCATCATCGCCATCCCTATGATGTATCTCCTGCCTTGGCTTGCAGACCTCATGAATCTTTCACCTGAGGTAGCCGGAGCATGGATCGGAGGAACCATCGACACCACCGGAGCCGTTGCCGCTGCAGGAACCCTCATCAAGGCTCCTGAGGCAGGCCAGACCGCCATCATCGTGAAGTCCTCGCAGAACGTCCTCCTCGGACTTGCAGCATTCTTCATTTCAATGATGTGGGCTTACAGGGGAACCAACAAGGAGACCCGTCCTACTGCCGGGGTCATCTGGGAGAGATTCCCTAAGTTCGTGCTCGGAATGATCATCGCATCCCTCGTGTTCAGCTTCCTCCTCTCTCCTGACGCCGCAAAGACCGTCAGCAAGGTGACCAAGGGATTCCAGAACACCCTGTTCAGCGTTGCCTTCGTATGCATCGGCCTGGAAACCAGGCTGAAGGACATCTTCGGCAAGGAGAACAGAGTACCACTCAAGGTATTCCTCACCGCACAGACATTCAATATTTTCGTGACACTTGTAATCGCTTACATCATCTTCGGCCTCATCAAGCCGGCCATAGGATAATCCTAAAGCGACATATTGAATACAAACCCGACATAGTGGCTGTCCATGCGGCAGCCACTGTTTTTTATCCTGTCGGATGCCGAGCCGCCGTTCCAGTCGACGGTGACACCGATGCTGCAGTCATACGGTATCCAGAGCAGATTCGCGAACCTGGCAACAATCCTGGCACCGGCACTGAACAGATTGCCGTCCGCAAGGGATTTGCCTTCGGAGAACATGGTGAAGTCAAAATGAGGCGTGACCTCGAAACTCCTGACATAGAACAGGGGAGAGAACCAGTTGATATCCCCGACATAGACCGGTATTGCATAATCCACGCTGAGCTTCAGGTTATTACGGGAATTCTGCCGGATGTAATAGTCAGCTCCAGAGTCATTGAACCCGCGTGGAGACATATCCACTACAGTCTCCTTGAATATGCCTTCAGACTTGCGGTGCTGGTACATCGCGGTGAGCTTGAGCCCCTGGGTCCTCGTGATACCAGGCAGATAGCCGTACACATAGCCGTAAAATGCCGGAGTGAACATGTCCGAAAGCCCTGTCCTTGCAGACATCCCTACCTCGGCTCCTATTCCCATCCTCGGATAGACTGCCGAACTTGCCGTCGGACGCATGACGTAGCCGCGCACGGATGCCGTCAGTTTCTGCATCAGCACATTGGAACCGGGACGGTATCCTGTCAGATGCACCGGCCATGAACTTCCGTCGAAATTCCCGTCGTAGGAAATCTCCGTCACGGCCTTGTCAAACCAGTCATTGCCGATCTTGTATTCAACCTGCGGAATCAATCCTCTCTGCCAGCCTCCGGAAGTGAAATTGAACGGAATGTATGCCCTGATCCGGCCTTCGACATAAGGCACGGATAGCAGGCTGCCATACATATTATCAGAGACTTCCCCTGCAGCGGATATATCCCTGCGGCGATACTGGATGGCCGCCCTGTCATTGATGTCAGCAGACAGTTCCAGGACAGGATAAAGTCCCGTATATGTCAGGTTCAGATGCCCGGAATGTCTGTGGCGCGTACCTCCGTATGCATAGGAATAAGGATCTTTGTGATAACCGTATCCTATTGAACCCCAGAACGTTCCGAGATCATTCTGAAACAGGGCCGTGGCCCCGGCACAGGCATATTCGTAATTGTAGTCCGCACTCGATGAGGATATCCTGTCATAATTGAAATAAACCGGTGCCCAGGAATGAATGCGGAGAAGATGCCCGGCCTTGCGGTATCGCTTCACATCCTGCAGCCCTGCAAATTGCTCTTCCCGGGCCCCGGGCATTCCGATACCCTTGCGCATAGCCAGTCCCTCCTCCTGGGATGAAAGCTCGTCAGCCACCCTGTACCTGTGGATGTCTTCATAATCAACAACCTCGGACATGAGGTCCCTGCAGGCCGTCCGGTGCAGCATCTTGTCATCTCCCGTCTGGACCGTATAATACAGATAATCCCCGTCTCCGCAGAATTCGGAGCCTCCGTTCCTCAGGGATGTCAGCTGGAGCACCTCACCGGATGTCGTATCATATTCATAATACTCATTCGTCCCGGTCCGGTCGCAGGCGAAACGCAGATTGCCGCCTTGAGCGCGGAGATTCCGGATGCTGACAGGAAGAGGCCTTACGGCAACGCCAGCCGGCTCGCCGGCAATATCACTTACCCTGTAAATGCCACATCCCTCATCAGATACTGCGCTGAAATACAGCTCATTGCCAACATAGCAGACTTCCGCCGCCTGCAACCCGCCAGGAATCCTTATATTCCGTACCATGGCCCCGCTCCGGGCATCAAGGACAGAGATTGAAGAGCCCCCTTCCGCAGGCAGGGATACCGCCGCAATGAATTGTCCGTCAGAAGAAGGAACCGGATTGAAAAGTCTCCCGCGGCGTACCAGCGTACCGGTGCGGCCGGAGGAAATGTCATAATATCTAATTGCGGAATCCATTTCCAGCGACCACCTCTCATCTGGCAATGTCTCGCTCCACCACAGTCGCCCGTTGCCTGCCGAAAGCCTTCCGGTGTTGCCCGAGAATGCCCTGAGGCGATTCATCGAGCCGTCATCCGGATTGACTTCAACGAGTGAGCAGGCCTCCGGAAGTCCTGTCAGGATTCCGTAAATCCTCCCGTCATACATGACACTTCCCCGCAATTCCCTGTACCATCTGTCCTCTCCGGATACCCTCGCGGAAGGGATGAACGGCTCACGGGCCGCGGCTTCCTCCTCCCACATTTCGTTGAAAGTCCTCATTATAACGTCGAATGACTGCCTGAATCCCATTCCGGAAGCTGCCTTCATGGTCTTGCGGGTATTGCCGAATCGGAAAGGATTCGTCCTCATCCTGTCGAAATAGCGCTCAGTATAGAGCGAATCCCCGAAACAATATCTGGCACCTGCAAGCGTCAGATAACCAAGGGCATAGTGATCCGGAGCATAACGCCTGTACGATCCGTATCTCCATCTGGTCCAGTTCCTCCAGTCCCCTTTCGCGAATGCCGCACGGTAATATTCCAGAAAATCCGCAGACCTTCCCCTGCCGGCACCGGTCAGTGCCGTCTCCGCCACCACGGCATCCCCTTCGAGCATCCAGGTATTCGGCCACAATGCGGAATACGCACCCGGAGCCATGTCCCCGAGCAGGATAGCCAGCGGCTTGAGCCAGCCCCTGTATCCGAACTGCATCTGGGCGATATGACGGCCCTCGTGGACTGCCAGGTTCTCTATCCATGGCAAAGGATCAGGATCATAGGCATCCGGCAGGGTGAACACGTCGAGACGCTTCGGGGCCCAGGTGACAGATGCATTGGATATCCCATGATAAGGATGAAGGATTATCGGGAATTTTCTCCTCTTCCCGTCCTTGAGAGACAATCCCGAACTGATGGCCTCCGGCCTGGTATATTTCTCGAACTGGAGCCCGTAGCAGGCGGCAATAGAATCCATACCGACAGGGTATATTATCCTGAAATGATCAGTCTTCCCGACGTTCCACCTGATGCGCCCGGGATCTTCCCCGAGAGAATAGAACTGCGCAGATGCAGGAAAAGGCCGCAGCATGACTGCTGAAACAAGCAAGGCAGTTGTCAAAAGGAAAGATCTGGTACCGGGATTCATATCGTTCTAACTTTTATTCTGAAATATATATGTCAATGAACGGCAAATCTAACTATTTTTTATATTTTTGCAGATAAAACAAACATTATATATGCAGATTGTACTTCAGGTCCTCACTCTGTTCGGAGCTCTCGCGATGTTCCTCTACGGAATGACACTCATGAGTGAAGGTCTTCAGAAAGCGGCAGGTGACAAACTCAGGTCATTCCTCGCCGCCATGACATCCACAAGATTCAAAAGGGTCATCACAGGTATCATCATCACGGCCCTCATCCAGTCTTCAAGCGGCACCACGGTAATGGTGGTCAGCATGGTGAATGCCGGACTCCTTTCACTCGGAAATGCAATCGGAGTCATAATGGGTGCCAATATCGGCACGACTGTAACAGCTTGGCTCATAGCGGTATTCGGATTCAGCGTCGATATTTCGACCGTAGCCATCCCATTAGTCGCCCTCGGATTTATTTTCTCGACGAGCAAGAACAACCGCAACAGGAGCATCGGCCAGTGCATCATCGGATTCTCCCTACTGATTCTCGGCCTCGCAGCCCTCAAGGCATCCGTGCCGAATCTCGATGAACATCCTGAAGCCCTGGCATTCGTACAGAACATGACGGGATACGGATTCGGCTCCGTCCTCATTTTCCTGGCGATCGGTACTATCCTCACAATCGTGCTCCAGGCCTCAAGTGCGACAATGGCCCTCACGATGGTATTCGTGTCCAACGGATGGATAGGATTCGACATGGCAGCAGCGATGGTGCTCGGAGAGAATATCGGAACCACCATCACTGCCAACATCGCAGCAGCGGTGGCCAACTACTCGGCCAAGAGAGCTGCCCGTGCACATACAGTGTTCAATATCTTCGGCGTAGTCTGGGTGCTCATCATATTCCATCCTTTCCTCTGGCTAATCGGGAAAATCGTGGCTGCCCTCGGTCTTGCCGACCCTACGGTGGCCGACCTCACCATGATTGACTCGGACCCGATGCTGAAGACGTCAGTACTATACGGAGTCTGCACACTGCATACATTGTTCAATATCACCAATACATGCGTGCTAATCTGGCTGATTCCTCAGATAGAAAGACTCGTGACAATGCTCGTTCCTACCCCGAAGGGCGAGGAGGAAGTATACCGTCTCAAATTCATCCAGGGAGGTCCCCTGTCCACTGCAGAGCTTTCTCTCGATGAGGCCGAGCAGGAAATCGTGCATTTCGCCGAGATTTGCCGGAACGGATTCGGCTATGCACGCCAGGCAATCAACGAGACTGACAAGAACAAATTCGAAGACCTGCGGGCCAAGCTCATCAAATATGAGGACATTACCGACAGGATAGAATATGAAATTGCCGCATATCTGAACGAGGTTTCGAAAGGCGAGATTTCCGAAGCTTCCGCTAACCGCATCAAGGGCATGTACAAGATAATCGGCGAGCTGGAGAGTCTCGGTGATTCCGTGGAGGCCATCGGCAGGATGCTGGCGAGAAGGAACGACCATGGCAAGACCTTCGACTCAGAGCAGCTCAAGAGGCTCGGAAGAATGTGTGATCTGGTGGATACGGCTTTCAGGGCAATGATAGAGAACATGAAGGCTTCGTACAATTCCATCAGGGACATCTCCAATGCCAAGGATGCCGAGTACAATATCAATGAGTACCGCAACACCCTGCGCGAGGAGCATATTATCAATATCGAGGAGAACCCTGACTACAACTACCAGATCGGCGTGTTCTATATGGACATCGTGGCCGAGCTGGAGAAGATGGGAGACTTCATCATCAATATCTCCGAGGCCAAAATAGCTGAAAACAATGCGTAGGATCCTGTCAGCGTTGACAGCGGCAGCAGCCTTGTGGGTCATTGCCTCATGCGGCGGACGGCCGTCAGGAAGCAGCCAGGCCCCGGCAGTGCAGCATTTCCCTTCCGTGGAGGCCCCTGGTATATATACCGACCCGGCGGAGAGGCTGGCATTCCTGGCCGAGCATTTCTGGGATGCATTCATGGACCCGTCTTTCAGAGGGGCCTGTGACTCGTCCCATGTGAAGGGAATCCCGAAGACTGATCTCGAGACTCAGTTCGGGATGTTCAGCACGATTCTGTGGCAGACTGACAACAGGACAGCCGTACGGGCTTCGGAAGCGCTCTTCCGCATGGCCGAAAGTTGCGAGCGCGCGGACACGTCCTCCAATGTGTTCGAAACCGTCACCGAACTGGCCCGGAAATATTTCTACGACCCCAATTCCCCTGTGCGCAACGAGGAGTTTTTCCTGCCTTATGTCACCGGACTGGCCGGATCTGACATTGTCCCGGAATCCATGAAGCCGGCTTATCAGTACGAGGCGAAGATGTGCTCGCTCAACAGGGTGGGTGCACCGGCTGCGGATTTCGCTTTCAAGGACCTGTCCGGCAAAGTCAGCACCCTGTACGGCATAAAGGCCGATTTCACTCTGCTGTTCTTTTCCAATCCGGGATGTCCTTCATGCAAGGAGATCACCGAGGCGATTGAATCCGATCCCGGAATTCACAGCCTGCTCAATGACGGCAGGCTGGCCGTTGTCAACATATACATAGATCTCGAGCTGGACAAATGGCGGGAATACGCCTCAGGATATCCGAAGGAGTGGCATAGCGGGTACGATTTCAACTATATCATCCGTACGGACCAGATATACAATGTCAGGGCAATCCCGTCCCTGTATCTTCTCGACAGGGACAAGAAGGTAATCATGAAAGACGCTCCGCAGGAGCGGATTTTCGCCCTGCTGTCAGCCGTGACCGGTTCCGGACCGGTTTCATGACTTACGTAGCAGGTTCCGTTCCTGCGGAGCGCCCATGCAAATCTGTCAGAGTTCAGTCTTCCAGAGTCCGTGGAGATTGCAGTACTCATAGACTGCAACAGGCTTGTCAGCGCAAGTGCACACGATAGCTTCCGGCTTGTCTTTCAAGTCAATACGGATGCCTCCGTGTTCTGTCTCCACATAGATGAAAGCGATGTGATGCCCGGGAAGCATCGGATGAGGGACACTGCCGACATCCACCTTGATACGGCAGTCATCAAGTCTGGTCACGACCGGGAGATGTTTCTCCACGCTCGCATCGACGGTACCGGGAACGAGTTCCTGCATTTTCTCGCCGCAGCATACCACAGGCACGCCTGAATCGACGAATTTCACGAGTACATTGCCGCAATGGCGGCACTTATAGAACTTCACAGCCATATAACCTCCTGTTTTAGTTGTTAATTATCGTATTGAAACGTTACAAAAACCGTGCTGCCGGGATTTCGCGCCAGTTTGTCATGCCGGAGGAAAATTTGTTATTGACGATAAAAAATGATAAATTTGAAAGTCTTGCGTACAAATTCACGGAGACAGAAATATATGAGCATAGAAAAGACATTATGGGGAAAGACTGCCGACGGCAGGGAGATTTTCCTTTATACCATGACCAATGCTTCAGGAGCTTCGGTCAGACTTTCATCAGTAGGTGCCGGCATAGTGTCGGTGGTGGTTCCGGACAAAGACGGCAAAATGGCGGACGTCGTGATCGGATACGATGACCCGATGTCTTATTTCGCGGACGGCCCTTGTGCCGGAAAATGCCCCGGAAGATATGCGAACCGCATCGCGAAAGGACATTTCACCCTTGACGGCAAGGAATACACACTGCCGATAAACAATGCCTGCAACCATCTGCACGGCGGCCCGGAAGGGTTCCAGAACCAGGTATGGGACAGCAGGATTGACGGGGATGCAGTGGAGTTCATGTATTTCTCAGAGGACGGCGAGGCCGGATACCCGGGCAATCTCAAAGTGGTAGCACGCTACGGATGGTCGGAGGAGAACGAACTGACTCTCACATTCACGGGAGAATCCGATGCTCCTACTGTGGTGAACCTGACCAACCACTCATATTTCAATCTCGACGGGGAGGGCAGCGGCACTGTACTGGACCATGTCCTGAAGTTGAACGCTTCCGAGTATCTACCTACGGACGAGACACTTATACCTCTCGGCGAGCCTGAATCCGTCGCCGGGACGCCTATGGATTTCGTGAGCGGAAAAAGAATCGGTGAGGAAATCAAGGCGGACTTCCCTGCCCTCAAATATGGCAAGGGATATGACAACTGCTTCGTGATTGACGGATACCAGCAGGGCCAGATACAGACTGCTGCTGAGCTGTATTCACCTGCCAGCGGACGCGTGCTCGAAGTCCTGACCACCCAGCCGGGCGTACAGATCTACACCGGAAACTGGCTCGAGGGCTGCCCTGAAGGCAAGGACGGGCACATCTACCACGACTATGACGCAGTGGCCATAGAATGCCAGCATTTCCCTGACTCACCTAACGAGGCGGAATATCCGTCCACCGAACTGAGGCCGGGAGAAGTCTTCGAACAGGCGATAATATTCTCGTTCTCAGTAAGGAAATAGCATGAAACAGTACCTGGATCTACTGCGCCGTATCAGGCAGGAGGGAGTCATCAAGCATGACAGGACCGGAGTGGGGACACAGAGCGTGTTCGGACACCAGATGAGATTTGACCTTTCGGAAGGATTTCCCCTGCTGACCACGAAGAAGGTACATCTGAAATCCATCATATATGAGCTCCTGTGGTTCATTGCCGGGGATACCAACATCAAATATCTCAAGGATCACGGGGTTTCGATATGGGATGAATGGGCCGATGAGAACGGGGATCTCGGCCCTGTCTACGGGCATCAGTGGAGAAGCTGGCCGGCCCCGGACGGAAAGAGCATCGACCAACTGTCCCAGGTGATAGACCTGATACGGAACAATCCTGACTCGAGAAGGATGCTCGTGACGGCATGGAATCCGGGCGAGGTGGACAAGATGGCGCTTCCGCCTTGCCATTGCCTGTTCCAGTTCTACGTGGCTGACGGGAAGCTTTCCTGCCAGCTCTACCAGAGGAGCGCGGACACATTTCTCGGAGTACCGTTCAATATTGCATCCTACGCCCTGCTGACCATGATGATTGCCAGTGTATGCGGACTGCAGCCAGGAGATTTTATCCATACGACCGGAGATACGCATATCTATCTCAATCATTTCGAGCAGGTTGACCTCCAGTTGTCCCGTGACCCGAAAACGCTTCCGGTGATGAAAATCAATCCGGATGTGAAGGATATATTCGATTTCAGATATGAGGATTTCACGCTGGAGGGATATGACCCGTGGCCGGCGATAAAGGCCCCTGTGGCAGTCTGAAGTTATGGAGAAGATAATGATAGCCGCCGTGGCGGATGACGGGGCAATCGGCAGGGACAATGCCTTGCTGTGGCATATTGCGGAGGATATGAAATATTTCCGCAGGACGACGATGGGCTGCCCTGTGATAATGGGTTACCGTACATGGCTTTCCATCGGCAGGCCACTTCCCGGCAGACTGAACATCGTGATTACCAAGCGGCATTTCGATGCCCCTGGCTCAGTTATCCAGGTGCCGGATATCCCGTCAGCGTTCAAGGAGGCCGGGAAAAGTTGCGCTGACAGTGGCCATGGCGGGGCAGATGACGTTCAGCGTTGTTTCGTGATGGGAGGTGCAAAGACCTACGAGAGAGCCATGGAATATGCCGATGCCCTTTATATCACTCACGTGCATACCTCCGTTCCTGATGCCGATGCATTCTTCCCTCCGATTGACGCTTCCGTCTGGCATAAGGTCTCAGAAACCCCCGTCTCCACCGACCCGGGAAACGGGCTCCCTTACTCCTTCGCAGTTTATCACAGAAGGTAGCACATTACGAGCAGATGAGGGGATTCGACAAACAGGCGTGATTGACAAAAAAGGGGACGGCCAAAGCCGTCCCCTCATCGTGAGTATGTGAATTCTTATTTCTCGGAATCCTGAGGAGCTCCTCCCCTGCGGCCCTTGCCACCACGACGTGGTCCGCGGTCGCCACGTGAAGAGCGGCCCTGGCCCTGAGGCTGTGCAGAAGCTGCTGCTACACCTGCGTTAGGAGAAAGGTCTTTCTTCCCGTAAACCTCACCGTTGCAGATCCATACCTTGATACCGAGCGCACCTACCTTGGTGTGAGCCACTGCAAGAGCATAGTCGATATCAGCACGGAATGTGTGGAGAGGGGTACGGCCCTCTTTGAACATCTCGCTTCTTGCCATCTCGGCTCCGCCTACACGGCCGCTGATCTGAACCTTGATACCCTCGGCACCAACACGCATGGCTGTAGAAACGGCCATCTTGATTGCCCTTCTGTAGGATACGCGGCCCTCGATCTGGCGAGCGATGCTGTCCGCTACGATATTTGCGTCAACCTCAGGTCTTCTGACCTCGAAGATGTTGATCTGTACATCCTTGTTGGTCACCTTGTTGAGCTCCTTCTTGAGGTTGTCAACGGCGCTACCGCCCCTTCCGATGATGACACCCGGCCTTGCAGCCTGAATCGTCACGGTGATGAGCTTCAGTGTCCTCTCGATGACAATCTTGGAGATGCTTGCGTTTGCAAGACGGTTGACAAGATATTTGCGGATCTTATAGTCTTCCGCGATTTTCTCGGCATAACTACCACCACACCAGTTAGAGACCCAACCACGGGTGATACCGATTCTGTTGCTGATAGGATTTGTTTTCTGTCCCATTATTTAGTCCTCCACTGCTGTTGGTTTCTTTACATCGAGAATAATGGTAACGTGGTTGGAACGCTTGCGAATCCTGCCGGCCCTTCCCTGAGGACATGGGCGGATTCTCTTGAGTGTACGTCCCTCGTCGACCATGAGGGTCTTCACATATACATTACCGTTATCCAGTTCTTTTGTCTTGTCCGGGTTCTTGGCCTCCCAGTTAGCAATCGCGCTACGGAGAAGTTTCTCGAGCACCACTGAAGGCGCCTTCTTCGAGAACTTGAGAAGGTCGAGGGCGTGATTGACCTCAACACCTCTCACGGTGTCAGCCACGAGGCGCATTTTGCGCGGTGATGACGGAACATCGTTTACCTTTGCGATAGCTGTCTGCTGCTTAATCTCTTTCAGTCTAACGGCCATTAAATGTTTACGTTTTCCCATAATTTCTGATCAATTAAGCGTTTACTACTTCTTATTGTTACCTGAATGGCCTCTGAAAGTCCTTGTTGGAGCGAATTCTCCGAGCTTGTGGCCTACCATGTTCTCAGTTACATAAACAGGAATGAACTTGTTTCCGTTATGAACTGCGATGGTGTGACCTACGAAGTCAGGAGAGATCATGCTTGCGCGTGACCAAGTCTTCACGACCTCTTTCTTCTTGCCGCCATCATTCATAGCAAGAATTCTTTTTTCCAGGGCTTCCTGGATATATGGACCTTTTCTTAATGAACGACTCATAATCTCTAAAGTTTAATTCCGTTTATTTCTTTCTTCTTTCAATGATGAACTTGTTTGAAGTAGCCTTAGGATTACGTGTCTTGTAGCCCTTTGCAGGAAGTCCCTTGCGAGACCTCGGATGACCTCCGGAAGCACGGCCTTCACCACCACCCATCGGGTGATCTACCGGGTTCATTACGACACCACGGTTGTGAGGACGCCTGCCGAGCCATCTGCTGCGGCCTGCCTTTCCTGACGACTCCAAATTGTGTTCTGGATTGGATACCACACCTACAGTTGCACGGCAAGTGGTGAGCACCATCCTGGTCTCGCCTGAAGGCAGACGGAGAATGGCGTGGTTGCCCTCACGTGCGGCGAGCTGTGCATAAGTACCTGCAGAACGTGCCATTGCACCGCCCTGTCCAGGACGCAGCTCGATGTTGTGTACGAGTGTACCTACCGGAATTTCCCCAAGAGGAAGAGCGTTGCCGACCTCAGGAGCGACGCCCGGGCCGGATTCGAGAATCTGACCTACCTTCAGTCCGTTAGGAGCGATGATGTATCTCTTCTCCCCGTCCTCGTACTGAACGAGCGCGATACGTGCGCTGCGGTTCGGGTCATACTCTATTGTCAGTACTGTTGCTTTGCAATTGTCCTTTGCACGGTGGAAATCGATGATACGGTACATTCTCTTGTGTCCGCCACCGATGTAACGCATGGTCATCTGACCGGTGTTGTTGCGTCCGCCCGTTTTCTTGAGAGGCTCAAGCAATGCCTTGTGCGGCTTCTTGGCGGTAATGTCGTCAAAAGCGCTGATAACCATTCCCCTGGTTCCAGGAGTTACCGGTTTGAATTTTCTTGTTGCCATTGCTTCCCTCCTTAAATATTGCTATAGAAATCAATCTTGTCCTCGCCTGCGAGTGTCACGTATGCCTTCTTGAAGTGGTTCATACGGCCTCTGAGCATGCCTGACTTGGAATAACGGGATTTTCTTTTCCCGTGGTAGTTCAATGTGTTGACAGCTGCAACCGAGACGTTGTACATCTGCTCTACGGCTGTCTTGATCTGGATCTTGTTGGCTCCACGGTCCACAATGAATCCGTAACGGTTCAACTTTTCGCCCTGAGCCGTCATTTTCTCTGTTACTATTGGCTTAATGATAATTCCCATCTCTCAATCTTTTTAGCGTTTTGCCCTGGCTGAAAGGATGTCCTGAACACCGTCAACGAGAACGAGCGAATGAGCGTTCATGATGGTGTAGGTGTTGATCTCATCAACAGTGATGACCTTTACCTGCTCAAGGTTGCGTGATGAAAGGTAAATATTGGCTGAATTCTCAGGAAGGACGAAGAGCACTTTCCTGTCTCCCGCCTGAATTGCGGAGAGGATGTTCAGGAACTCCTTGGTCTTTGGAGCGTCCATTGTGAACGGCTCAACGAGCACGATCTTGTTGTCCTTTGCCTTGTATGAAAGGGCAGAAAGTCTCGCGAGTGACTTGAGCTTCTTGTTCAGCTTGAAAGAGTAATCACGCGGACGTGGTCCATGTGCGCGACCTCCGCCTACATAGATGTTGGCCTTGATGCTACCGTGACGTGCACCGCCGCCGCCTTTCTGACGGCCCTGCTTCTTGGTGCTGTAGGAAACCTCGCTGCGGTCCTTTGTCTTGGCTGTACCCTGACGGTTGTTTGCCAGATACTGGAGGACGTCGAGATAGATGGCATGATCATTCGGCTCGATACCGAAAACTTTCTCGTCGAGCACGACCTTCTTTCCGGATTCAGTTCCGTCGATCTTCTTTACTGTCAATTCCATAATTAATCCTCCAAGATAAGATAAGAACCTCTTGCTCCAGGCACGGAGCCTTTCACGACGATAAGGTTGTTCTCAGGAATCACTTTAACGACCTGAAGGTTGAACACCTTAACTCTCTCATTGCCCATATGGCCGGCCATCCTCATTCCCGGGAAGACACGTGAAGGCCATGATGACGCACCCATTGAACCAGGGTGACGGAGTCTGTTGTGCTGACCGTGGGTAGCACCGCCCACACCGGCAAAGCCGTGGCGTTTAACGACTCCCTGGAATCCCTTTCCTTTGGAAGTACCGACGACATCGACATACTCGACACCTTCGAAGATGTCTGCGACTGTCAGGGTGTCGCCTAATTTAAGCTCTCCTTTGAAATCCGCCTTGAACTCAACGAGTTTGCGGTGAGGAGTGGTTCCTGCCTTTGCGAAATGCCCTTTGAGAGGGGCGCTGGCGTGCTTTTCTGTGGTTTCGTCATAGGCAAGCTGTACGGCGGCATAACCATCTTTTTCTACCGTACGGAGCTGCGTAACAACACACGGACCAGCCTCAATGACGGTGCATGGAATATTTTTTCCATCAGCACCGAAAACGGAAGTCATTCCGATTTTCTTTCCAATTAATCCAGGCATTGGTTTGATAATTAATTGTTTATTAATACTTTATCGTATTCCGCATACTTTTGCGGGCTGCAAATATACGACTATTTTTTTAATTTTCAATCACCTTCTCACAAAATGCCTGAAAACTTTTGCGCAGGCGCAACTCTTTTTGTATTTTTGTACGATAGGACAAGAGATTAACACTGTGGAAAGATATGCTGCCTGAGATATTCGGATTCTTGAAGTTCTCATTCACCGACATGCTGGACGTCCTGCTGGTCGCCCTCATCATATATTTGGTATTCCGCTGGATACGCGACTCCACCGTGATGAACATTTTCCTTGCGGTGATTTCCATCTTCGTGCTGAAGGTGCTCGCAGACGCATTGAAGATGAAGCTGATGGGTGCGTTGCTGTCCACATTTATAGACGTGGGTGTCATTGCCATTATAGTCATATTCCAGCCGGAAATCCGGCATTTCCTCATACGCTTCGGCAGCGGTTCCCGCATCGGGAAGAAAGGCCGTGCGTTCCTCAACCGCATTCTGGGCAAGGAGGAGCATCCGATGGACAGTACCGACGTGAAGGAAATCACGGAAGCCTGCAGGGCAATGTCGGAGCAGAAGACAGGCGCACTCATCGTGCTTCCACATTCAAACAATCTGGACTATGTCATAGAGACCGGGGACAGGATAGACGCGAAGATCAACAGGAGGCTGATAATGAACCTGTTCTTCAAGAACTCCCCTCTTCATGACGGGGCGATGATAATAGACGGAAGCCGGATCGAGGCGGCCCGCTGTACCCTGCCGATAACGGGACGGACTGACATTCCTCCGAGTTACGGAATGAGGCACAAAGCTGCGATAGGCATCACCGAGGAGACTGATGCCGACGTGATCGTGGTGTCGGAGGAGACGGGAGAGATTTCATTCGGAAGGAACGGCAGCCTGAACGCCATCAATAACATCAACGAGCTCAAGCTCCTGCTCGGGGCTTCGCTCTCCGGACAGGACAAGGAAACGAAATGAATGCTGAAAAAATAGAAGCCAAACTGGGATTCGACAGAATCAGGAAAATAATATCCGACCGCTGCAGCACTGAATACGCTGCCGCGAGAACGGCCGGAGAGAGATTCTCCACCGACCCGAAGGAAATCAGGCGCAGGCTGCTTCTCACTGACGAGATGCGGCTCATTGTCATGTTCGAAGAATCCTTCCCGGGAAGCGGCTACATCGACTGCTGCGGATTCCTGGAAATGCTGGAGCAGGAAGGGTCGAACATAGACCTGGTTTCGCTCCGGAAGCTCAGGACCATGCTCGAGACCCTGCAGAGGATAACGTCATTTTTCGCCGGAATCAAGGACGGGGTATATCCGAACCTGAAGAAAATGGTGTCCGTGGTAAAGCTCTGCCCGGAAGTTCACCAGCGGATCGATGCTATCCTTGACAAGTTCGGCAATGTGAAGGACACGGCGTCTGACGAACTGTATGAGATCAGGAAAAAGCTTAAGGAGAAGGAGGGAGCCGTATCGAAACGCATCAACATGCTGCTGAAGAAAGCCCAGTCCGAGGGAATAGTGGACAGTGACGCCTCGGTGGTGATGCGTGACGGGAAGATGCTGATTCCGGTCAGTTCTGCCAACAAGAGAAAAATCCAGGGATTCGTTTATGACGAGTCCTCATCCGGCAAGACGACTTTCATCGAGCCGGCGGAAATAGTGGAAATCACGAACGAGATAAGCGAACTGCATTTCGCCGAAGGGAGGGAAATCGCGAGGATTCTGTACGAGTTCAGCGACTGGCTCAGGCCGTATGTCCCTGACCTGCTTTCCGGTGCAATATGCATCGGCGAATTGGACTTCCTGATAGCCAAGGCCATGACAGCCCTGGATTTCGTGGCCGGAATGCCGGTGATATCCGACTGCGGGGAAATGAATCTGCGCAAGGCAAGGCATCCGCTGCTCGAGAGGTCGCTCAAGCGCGAGAACAAGGAAATCGTGCCGCTGACCGCAACCCTGACCCCCAAGAAACATATTCTCCTGATATCCGGTCCCAATGCCGGTGGCAAGTCCGTCTGCCTCAAGACAGCCGGCCTGCTGCAGTACATGTTCCAGTGGGGCATGCTGATTCCTACGTCCGAGACTTCGGAAATGATGGTCTTCGACCGGCTGATGGTGGATATCGGTGACGGGCAATCGATTGACAATGACCTGAGTACATATAGTTCATTTCTCGAGTCCATGAAGGAAATGCTGGCAGAGGCCGACTCCAGGACACTGGTGCTCATCGACGAGTTCGGTTCCGGCACCGAGCCTGCCGCGGGAGGTGCCATAGCCGAGGCTATATTGAGCGAACTGGACAAGAGAGGAGTATACGGGGTCATCACCACTCATTATACGAACCTGAAGCTATATGCGTCGGGAAGCGAAACGGGAGTCGTGAACGGAGCAATGCAGTTCGATGCCAAGAATATTGTTCCATTGTTCAAACTCGAGATGGGATTGCCGGGCAATTCGTTCGCATTCGAGCTCGCGAGGAAAATGGGGCTGCCGGAGGCCATCGTGAAGGATGCGGAGACAAGGGCCGGCGAGGAGTTCGTGGGAATCGAGAGGAATCTGCGCAAGATTGCGAGGAACAGGCGTGCTCTCGACGAGAAGCTGCAGAAGATCAAGCATACCGACAGGACTCTCGAGGACATTACGGGGAAATACCAGAAAGAGCTCGAGGACATAAAGAAAATGAGAAAGGAGATTCTGGACGAGGCCAAGGCGGAGGCGGAGGATATTGTCAAGAGCGCCAACCGGAAAGTGGAAAACACCATCCGGACCATCAAGGAATCCCAGGCGGCGAAGGAAGAAACGCGGAAGGCACGCAGCGAGCTGCAGGATTTCGTATCCGCATTGGCTTCCCGGAAGGAACAGGACAGGAAGGACCGCGAGGGGTATCTCGAGCAGAAGATAAAACAGGTGTCCGAGAGGCAGAGACGCCAGAGAACGAGGAAGGACGGGAAAATGTCGGAGGAGGAGAGGCGCAAGCTGGCCGAGCAGGAGGACAATGAAAGGAGGATTGCCGAATTCCGGAGCGGCCCGCTAAGAGTCGGCGAGAAAATCCGGGTGAAGTCCAACGGCATGGTGGGCGAAGTGGCGATAGTGTCGGACAAGGCCGTCACGGTGATAGTGGGCAATATCAAGAGCAAGATGCCTTTGGACAAGGTGGAACGGATTACGTCCAACGAGTTCAAGTCCGCAGTCAAGTCCGAGATTCGTCCCGCCGCACCTGTTCAGGGCCAGGATTCGATCAGCGAGAGGAAGCTGAATTTCAAGATGGAGCTGGACGTGAGGGGACAGAGGGTGAATGAGGCGCTCGAGAACGTGATGCATTATATAGATGACGCGATCATGGTGAATGTCCAGTCCGTGCGCATCATACACGGGAAGGGCACGGGGGCATTGAGGGAAGAAATCCAGAAATACCTCAGGGCAATGCCCGGCGTGTCCTCGGCGAGGGACGAGAGCATACAGCTCGGAGGCTCCGGCGTGACGGTAGTGACATTCAATACATGAGATGACGGAAAATGAACGGGAAAGGCAAATTGGGGAAGGCCGGGGAAGATGAGGCCTGCAAGTTTCTGATATCCAACGGACACACGATTCTGGACAGGAACTGGAGGTGCGGACATCTGGAAATTGACATCATTTCACTTGCCCCGGATGGAATACATTTTGCAGAAGTGAAAAGCCGGACGGCACCCGTCCAGGGAGAGCCCGAAGATGCGGTCAATGCTGCCAAGCAAAGACATGTAGCCAACGCAGCACGACGTTATATCGCATTGAACAGAAGCAAGTTGGGAGCGGAGCTGGAAATTTGGTTCGATGTCGCTTCGGTGGTCTTCGACGGAGGAGATGTGAGGATAAATTATTTCCCCGGAGCGTTTGTTCCGATATACATCTGACACCAACATGAAGCAGATACCAACATAAACTAAGACCGACATATGAGATCGAATCAATATTGCATAATCATGGCCGGAGGGCACCTGAACAGGTTCTGGCCCATAAGCCGGGAAGAAATGCCGGGACATTTCCTCGACATTTCCGGAAGCGGGAAATCTCTTGTCCGCATGGCTTATGACAGGTGCGTCGGGATTGTTCCCGACAGCAACATTCTGGTTATCACACTCGGCAAGTACAAGGACATCGTCACCAAGCAGATTCCGGAGTTGCCTGAGGAGAACATCCTGCTCGAGCCTTATGCAAGGCATACCGGTCCGTGTGTGGCCTATACTACTTATACATTGCTCAAGCGAAATCCTAAAGCGGTGATGGCCGTGACTCCTGCCGACATCATCGTCAAGGACGAACAATTGTTCAAGGAAGCTCTGGGAAACGCCCTGGACTATGCGGAGAAAAATCCTGTCCTGATGGCTCTCGGAGTGAAGCCGTCAAGGCCGGACACGGAATTCGGCTACATCCAGGCAGTCGGGGGCAAGGTGGCCTGCATGAAGAATGAGCCGGTGAAGGTGAAGACATTCACCGAAAAACCGGACAGGGAAATCGCCGAGGTGTTCTTCCGCAGCGGGGAATTCTTCTGGAACTCAGGTATTTTCGTATGGCAGGCATCCGTCATCAAGGAAGAGATGGAGAAATACATCCCGGAAGTGACGAGGCTGTTCGACGGATGGGAAGGGGCCATCGGAACAACTGCGGAGGAGGTTTTCATAGAAAGGGCATATACCGATTCGGTCAAGATTTCCATAGATTACGGAGTGATGGAGAAGACGGACAGGGCCTGGGTTTATCCGGTGAATTTCGACTGGTCGGATATCAACAGCTGGGACTCCCTTTATTCCAATCTTCCGGGCAAGGACGCGAACGGCAACCTCTCCAACACGAGAAGCCGCATTCTGCAGAAAGACCGCAGGAACATCATCCTGTCATCGAACAAGGACAAACTTGTGGCCATCAGGGGGCTGGAGGACTGCATCGTCATTGACACGGACGACGTGCTGCTCATCTGCCCGAGGGACGACAGGCAATACAAAGAACTGGTGACCGGAACCGGGATGCCCGGTTTCGATGAATACCGTTAAGTTACATTGTCAAGACAATTCAAAATTCAATTATACCATGGCATTGGAACAACAGATCCAGAAGGATATCATGGAAGCCATGAAGGCCCATGACGAGGTGCGCACAAATGCGGTACGCGCCATCAAATCAGAAATACTTCTCGCCAAGACCTCCGGCTCGGGAAACGGCCTGACAGACGGGGACGTACTCAAGATAATACAGAAGCTCATCAAACAACGCAGGGAATCCGCCGAGATGTACGCACAGGGCGGACGCACGGACCTTTCGGAGAACGAACTCGCCGAGGCTGCCTGCATGGAATCCTATCTTCCGAAGCAGCTGGGCGAGACCGAGGTGGAGGAAATCGTGAAAGGAATCATCGCCGACACCGGCGCAAGCAAGATGTCCGACATGGGCAAAGTCATGGGCATCGCCTCCAAACAGCTTGCCGGACAGGCTGACGGCCGCACCATCTCCACCATCGTCAAGAGACTGCTGTCATAGAACCGTCACTCGGCTGACAGTTTCCAACTCTCCAGCCTGTGCGACTTTGTCGAGAAACTGGCTCCTATCCTGAACACCGAGTTCAAATTATTATAGTGGTTAGTTTTATAGAAATGCTCAATGATGATGTGGTTCTAGTGACTGCTGACCAATATAATAAAAATGTATTATGCAAAGAATAGCGAATTATATTGTCTATGGGATTGCGGCGATATGCCTGCTTGGTTCTTCCTGCTCTAATAGATATCCTCTTCCTGTTGATTTGGTGAATACGTTGCAAGGGAGCAACTCAACAAGGGAGTTCTCCACTGGGAATACCTATCCGGCGGTTGCGGTCCCATGGGGAATGAATTTCTGGACACCGCAAACCAGAAAGAATGGTGATGGTTGGCAATATGTCTATTCGGATCTTAAAATCCAAGGGTTCAAACAGACTCATCAGCCGAGTCCATGGATCAATGATTACGGATGTTTCTCAATCATGCCGCAGTCCAGCAGCCCTGTGCCGGACCAGAAGCGACGTGCTGCTTCGTATAGCCGGGAGAATGAATTCGCTGCACCGTTTCTTTACAAAGTAAAGTTTGACAATGGAATTGAAACTTCAATGTCGGCGACGAATTCCTGTTGTGCATTTAAATTCTCATTTATAGAGGGCGAAGAATCCTTTCTGTTGATAGACTGTTTTCCTATGAAGGGGAAAATTACAGTAGATGTTCAGAGAAATAGGATTTACGGTTTCTCAAACTATAGAGCGAGCAACAATAAAAGCATTCTTCCGGACAATTTTGGGACTTACTTTGTAATTGAGACGGATACTTCTTTAGAGGATTTTTGTATAATGCAGAACGGGAAAGCATTGTCTGGCTACACGGAGGCTGAGGGCGAAAACATGACAGCATATGTTTCGTTTGGCAAGCAAAAGGAGGTAATGGCATATGTGGCATCTTCATTTATTAGCTATGAACAGGCTGAAAGAAATTTGAGGCGTGAAATCGGGAAGAAAAGTTTCAAGAATGTTGTAGAGGAGTCCAGAAAGAAATGGAATGACCAATTGTCTGTCATAACAGTTGACGGAGGAAGTGAAGAGGAGTACAAGACTTTTTATACTGCCCTTTACAGGACGATGTTGTTCCCGAGAAGAACGTATGAATATGATGCGACAGGGAAACAGGTCCACTATGGTTTCTTTGATGGAAAGATACATGAGGGACCAATGTATGCCGATAATGGATTTTGGGATACGTTCAGGGCAGTTCACCCTCTTTTCACGATACTGGTACCTTCTGTCAGTGAGGAAATAATGGATGCACTTATTAATATTTATCAAGAAGGAGGATGGCTCCCTGAGTGGTTCAGTCCGGCATATAAAGATTGTATGATAGGTCAGAATTCAGTATCAGTTATTACCGATTCTTATGTCAAGGGTATTGGCCGCTATGATACATCAATGATGATGGAAGCAATGCTCAAAGGAGCTGAGGCTGAAGGCCCGAATGCTACAGGAAGACGCGGGTATGATTATTATAATAAATATGGATTCATACCGTCAGATTCTGGAATTAAGCATAGTGTGTCAAGAACATTGGAATATTCATATGATGATTTTTGCATA
>SFNZ01000004.1 GCA_004552615.1 Bacteroidales bacterium
GCTAATCTTGGTGTTGATGCCGTTTACTGAAGACTGGAGTCCGGAGATAGCTGTGTTAATCTCTGTAACCTTAGCATTGAACTGGTCGGTCAAAGTCTTGATCTGGTTCTCAATGGAAGTCTTAAGATTTGTGTCTGCTGCCTTATAAGCTTCCTCAAGAGCCTTGATGTCAGCATCGTGCTTTGACTCGAGGGCACTCAGGGACGACTGAAGCGCCGCAATTGCCGACTCGGCCTTGGACTGGGCGTCCTGAAGGGCAGAGACGGTGCTTGTCAGGGATGCAACCTGCTCCTCTACTGTCTTCAGTTTACCAGTCTCGAGTTTATCGATGCGGTCGTTGATCGCCTCGATATCCTCGTCGTAGTCCGTACACCCTGTGTACGCCAATGTTGCGCCTGCTAAGACGAACATTGAAACCATTCTAAAGAATTTTTTCATAAAGGATAATGGATTAAAAATAGTTAAACTTATCACTCTTGGTAACATCCATTACCCTTCGTTTTCCCGCTTTGGCGTGCCTGCACGGCGGTTTTTCGACCCTCTCCCGAAACTCCTTTCATGCGATTTGCATGCAGCGTGCCCGGCTCCTTTTTCTGACATTGAGATTCTTTATTGCTTCGCGCAAAACACCTGACACATCAAAATGCCCTCTGTGGCTTGTTGCGGCCTTTCCGGTGTCAGGTCCCGGCAATTTTCCGACACTTGACACCAGGATCTTGCACAGGATGCCTGTATCAAGCTTCACGGTGTCAGGTGTTTTGCGCGAAGGCGATTGTCATCACGAGCGGCGCATGCGGTGCGTAGGCGAGGAATCTCTCTACTTGCTTCGTTTGGCCGGCTCGGCACTTGGTGCGTGGCTCGATGCCGGTGGCGGTACAAATTGCGGCTCATCAGTATTAAATTCTCTGTTTGTGAGACTGCCCGGATAGAAATATCGGAAGAACTTTGTATATTTACGGCAGTTGCCACCAGAGGCGATTGAAATGACTATGTTGGACAGTGACAAATTCAGGGCAGAAATCTCTGCCGACCTTGGCTTCGACAGGCCATATATCAAAGGACAGACTATTTCCGTCAATAACTGCTGGCATTTCTATACCGCAGGAGAATCTGTTGATGCGATGTTCTTTGACACTGACGATTTCCGGAACGGCATGAACAGGGTGTATTCCACTGCGTTGAAATACAAGATCCTGATTCTGGCATTCGTGCTTATGGACACGCACGTCCACTTCGTTTTGTATGGCGAGTTCGGGGAATGTAATGCTTTCCTGCACGAATACATGAGGAGGTCTTCGCAGTATTTGGCCGGGAAATATTCTTTGCAGAGAAAACTGGGCAATGTGGAAATCAGTCATCAATGCATAGATGATGACAGATATCTTATGACAGCAATCTGCTATACCATAAAGAATCCCATTACCGCCGGACTCAGGTACAATGTCCAGGATTACCCTTGGTCGAGCGGGCCTCTATATTTCAGAGTTTCCGATAGCTGGGCGTCGCCAAGATGGATGTCCGGGATGGACAATACGATTGACGGAGAAAGATTGAAAAGGAAACTGATACGTACCAGGGCCAATTTCGATAAGCAACTTCCTATGATTTTCGGAATCATCTTCCCGGGGGAATATGTTGCAGTCAAGATTGTGGAGCAACTGTTCGGGAACCATCGTCGTTTCAATTATTTTATGTGTGTTGCAAAAGATTCCGATATCGAAAACAGGGGCGGGTCAGTAACTCATCTTACCATTCCCATCCAGGAAATGCGGGAGTACCGTGACACGCTATGCATGGAACTATTCGGCAAGATTGGTTTGAGAAGTCTGGATACCACGCGGAGAGTCAGGCTGGCAAGAGCCCTGAAGAGTCGGTACAACAGTTCCACGAAACAGATTGCGCGGCTTTGCGGCCTGGCGTACGAGGAACTCAATGATCTTCTTTGAGCCTTCCTGATTACGTGATAATGGGCCTTCGTGATTACGAACCTTTGCGCTTACGATTCTTCGTGCTTACGCTCCGTCGCTCTTATGATTCTTCGCGCTTACAATCCTTCGCGCAAAACACCTGACACCTCAAAATGCCCTCTGTGGCTTGTTGCGGCCTTCTCGGTGTCAGGTCCCGGCAATTTGCCGACACTTGACACCAGGATCTTGCACAGGATGCCTGTATCAAGCTTTCTGGTGTCAAGTGTTTTGCACGAAGGCCGGGGACGTTTCTCTTCTCCTTGCCGGAGGGGCGAGATTAGCCACACTGGTGTGTACCTCTTCTCTGCCCGATGCTGCGCGGTGGCTTGCACTGCTACTATTTACACTGAACGGAGGTTGTGCGGGCAATAATCCGCATATTTTGCGGTTTATTGCCCGAAAACGATTATATTTGCAGAAATAATAATGTGTTATGTACATTTATCAGACAGATAATTGGCCTCGCTTTACTTGGGATCGCGACCTGGTTGGAGGCAAGCTTGCAAAGGTAAACAAGGAAGCAGGATTCCTTGAGGGCCGTCTGGCTGCAATCGGATTTGATGCCATGCAGCATGCTGCTGTGGAGGCCTTGACTCATGATATCGTATCATCTTCGGAGATTGAGGGGGTGGTTCTCAATTCAGACCAGGTGCGCTCATCTGTGGCCAGAAGAATGGGCGTACATATAACAGGGGAGGTCGAGCCTTCTCGTTATGTGGAGGGCGTCGTCGAGATGATGCTTGACGCAACTGTCAAGTTCGCAGATCCTCTGACTGCTGACCGCCTGTTCGGCTGGCACAACTGCCTCTTTCCGACAGGGAGAAGTGGCATGGAGGTGATTGATGTGGGCAAGTACCGCAGCTGTCCTATGAAGGTGGTGTCCGGAACGATGGATCGCGAGAAGATTCATTATGCTGCGCCGGAGGCCGATCTGGTTCCTGCAGAGATGGGCCGGTTCCTGACCTGGTTCAATGCCGATACCACGCCGAAGGACTACGTGAAGTCCGCCATAGCACATTTCTGGTTCGTTTGTATCCACCCCTTTGATGACGGCAACGGACGTATAGGTCGCGCAATTGCAGACATGGCACTCAGCCAGGCCGACAACTCCACGATGCGCTACTTCAGTATGTCCCGCCAAATAAACAAGGAGAAGACGAAATACTACGACATCCTGGAGAAGAGCCAGAAAGGCTCCTGCGACCTCACGCTCTGGGTGGACTGGTATTTGGATTGTATGCTGCACGCTATCGGAAATGCTGACGATATGCTCTCTTCTATTCTGAACAAGTCAGTTTTCTGGCAAACCAACTCGCAGGTTGTCATGAATGAGAGACAGAACAAGGTGCTGAACATCTACCTTGACGGTTATATCGGCAAACTCACGGTCAAGAATTGGGCGAAGCACGCGAAAGTTTCCGTGGATACAGCCGAGAGGGACGTCAAATATCTCGTTGGAAATGGCATCCTCGTTCCTCAGGATGGCAAGCAAAGGAACGTTGTTTATGGCATCCAGATATCAAAGGGTAACGTGTATGTGCCCGGATTGTCTGAGGAAGAGATATGATTGGAATTATGGAACTTTTCTCTGCCCGATGCTGCGCATTAGCTTGCCTTGGGCGAGATTAAGTCCGCAGGGGCGGACTTTTTCTCTGCTCCTTGCCGGAGGGGCCCTTGCGACGAAGGTGAAGCCCAAAAAGCCGGAGGCTTTTTCGGGCTTTTCTGATTTCAGGCCTTGCGGAAGCGGGCTTCCGGCGGCCTGGAATCAGAAAAGCCCGGCGCTGGCGCGCTGGGCTTCACTTGTTGCGGAGAGAGCGAGATTCGAACTCGCGATACCCTTTAGGAGTATACACGCTTTCCAGGCGTGCCTCTTAAGCCACTCGAGCATCTCTCCTTGGCCGGAAAACCGGAATGAGGATGCAAATATACAAAAAAACTTTGGATTACAATGTTTCCCGGCGGAGTTTTTCGATATATGTGGCAATGCGGTGGAGTTCATGAGGAATCTGGATACTCTGGGGGCAATGCGGTTCGCACTGGCCGCAGCCGATGCAGTGGTCCGCCTGCCGCACGGTCTCCACGGCACGGTCATAGCCGACCAGATATGCACGTTTCAGACGGCGGAACTCCTCCTGCTCCCTGCTCTGGGCGATGGTCCCTTCATTTACGCAAGTATTGTAATGCTTGAAGATACCCGGAATGTCAATCCCGTAAGGACACGGCATGCAATATTTGCAGTCCGTACACCCCACTACAGGGTAGTCCGACATCAGCCCGGCAATCTCCTTGAGCAGCTCTATCTCCTTATCCGTCAATGGCTTGAAGTGACTGTAAGTCTCCACGTTCTCGATGAGAGGATCCATTGACGACATTCCGCTAAGCACGGTCAGCACCCTCGGGTATGAACCGGCGAACCTGAACGCCCACGATGCCACGGACATCTCCGGCTCACGCTCTTTCAGCATTGCCGCCAGGTTCTCAGGCAGCGAGGCCAGACGCCCGCCGAGAAGCGGTTCCATCACAGTTACAGGAATCTCCCTCTTGTCCAGCTCCTCATAAAGATAGTCCGCATTCACATTGCGCGGAACCTTCGCATGCTGCCAGTCCATATAGTTCATCTCTATCTGCACGAAATCCCATCCTGCCTCGCGTTCCTTCAGCATGAAGTCCATCATCCCGTTGTCCACGTAACGCTCCTCGAATGCCTTCACTCCGCCACTTCCGATGGCATGCAGAAGATAATAGTCGAAATAATCCGTCCTCAACTGCTCCATCGAGTCCCTGTAGATTTTCAGCGAAGCCTCTGCAGTCCAGACATTGAAATTCGACATCTTCGTCGCGATATAATAGCTGTTCCTCGGATAACGGCTCAGCGCCTCGCCTGCAGCGGCCTCCGACTGTCCCTGGAGATATGCCGGGGAAGTGTCATAATAATTCACACCGTGGCTGTACGCATAATCCACCATCTCGTTAACCGCCTCCTGGTCAATCACATCCTTCCCGTCAGGACCCTTGACCATAGGCCACCTCATGCAGCCGTACCCGAGAAGCGAAACCTTGCCCCCGTCGGGAGCCGTCCTGACTTCCATCTGTCCCGGACCCTTGTCCCCGTCCTTGTTTCCGGAAGACGAACAACCGGTCAATGATGCCGCCCCTGCTCCCACGAGCCCTGCCCCTGCGGTCTTGAGAAAATCACGTCTGTTTATATTCTTGCTCATAGTCGTATCCGAATTTACCTGTTGTCAATATGCTCGATTCTCCCGTTCACGTGAATGGCGCTGTAAGGCCTTGAAGGACAGAGATATTCGCATGCTCCGCAACCAATGCACCTGTCTTCCATGACTGTAGGGATACGGAGGGAATCCTTGTCCTCCGGGTCCTTGTGTACCATGCTGATGGCCCCTGCAGGGCAATGCCTTGCACAGTTCCCGCAGCTCACTCCGTCGCGGTTTACCACGCACAGGTCATAGTCCACGGAAGCCGTTCCGACATGGATTGCGGTCTTCTCCTCCGGCGTGATTTCCAGGATTGCCCCTGCCGGGCACACCTCGGAGCATTTGGTACATTCCGGCCTGCACCATCCCTTCTCGTATGACATCTCCGGCTGCATCAGTCTTTCCAATGACGACGACGGCCTTAGGACGTCATTCGGGCATTGTGACACACATAGCTGGCAAGCGGTGCAATGCTGGTGGAAATGCTTGAGGCTCACCGCACCTGCAGGAACCAACGGCTGAGTACGCTCCGGCGCCTTTTTCCCGGTCACCGCCGCATATCCTCCGTCCACCTTCTTCTCCTGGGCCTTGACGGCCAATCCCGTGGCGGCTATCACTCCGGACACGAGGAAGGCCCTTCTCCCGGCATCATTGCCCCCGTCCGGGGAAGCCTTTTTGCTGCCGCATTTCCATACAGGTTTGTAGTGCATCGCCCCGAACTTGCAGGAATCAATGCAGTCGAAGCAGTCCACGCAGCGGCTGTAGTCCACCGAGTGATTTTCAATGTCAATGCACGAAGCCTTGCACTTGTGCTCGCAGAGATGGCAGTCCTTGCACTTCGACGAATCGATTACCGGGCGGAAAATCGCGAACCTCGAGAAGAAACTCAGGACGGTTCCCACAGGGCATATAGTATTGCAGTACGTCCTTCCGTTCTTCCAGGCGAGGACGAATATCAGCACAAGTGTGGCGGCAGCTATGATGAAAGTAGGCAGGCTCCTGATCCATACTTCCTTATGAGCGAATCCATAACCTCCGGCCTTCTCTGAAATCAGGGCTCCGAGATTGTTCCCCCAATCCCAGACCGGGGCGAAAATGTTCTGCACGATTCTGCCGTATGAACTGTACGGAGCCAGAAGAGAAGCAATCACATTGACCCCTGCGACAAGCGCAATGATGAAGACAACGAGCAATCCGTAACGGAGCCATTTCTTCTCGCCTGACTTGCGGAACCTCGCAGACTTGCCTTTCCTCCGGCCGCTCAACCACGAAATCCCGTCCTGGAACACTCCCAGCGGGCATATTACTGAGCAATAGAGCCTTCCGAACAGCAGCGTGAGCAGAAGCAGGACGATGACGACGCCGAAGTTCAGCGCCAATACCGCCGGCAGGAACTGGATTTTGGCCATCCATCCGGCCCAATGTGTCATGAACCCGGAGAAATCCAGGAAGAGCAGGGTGCATAGAACGAATGCAACCGCTGCCAGGACGATTCTGATTTTTCTTAGCATAGGTGCGAGTCTTGTTTACGCAAATATAATGAAAATTACTCAGCTTTTCAGTCCAGGATTACCAGGGCAACGGACGGATGACTGAACTCCAGTTCCACGGTGTCGTCGTCAGCCCTGTTCAGGGTGGCCTTCCACCAATTGTCGAATACCACGCCATCGGTAGGCCAATGTAGGCCTTTCGATTTGATAGTCAATGAATTGTCCGGAGAGAATACCGATATTGCCCTGCCTTTTCCCACGGTCAGGGAACAACTTCCCGTCACCGCGAAAGCCGTGCTGAAGTCGGAAACAATCTCCACGCTGATTCCGTTCCGCCCTGCCGCTTCAAGTTCCTTCGCATATTCCATCAGGAGAGACAGGTTTCCTATCGTATGCGCCTCCCTCCTGCCGGTGGCCCCGAGAATGTGGATGGTGTCCACCTCCGGGAAATGCTCGAGTATGTAATGGAATGCCTTTGTCTGGTCATTGGTCTCCTGCTCCGGGATGTGCACGACGATGTCCCGGTACGCCTCCCTGAGCTTCACGGACAGGGAATCCATGTCCCCGATTATCGCGTCGGGCCTCTTCTCCGGATTGCCGGACTTGGCGCAGAAACGCAGATATGGGCGCAGGGCCCCGTCACAGCAGACGACCCGGTCAGCCGCCTTCAGAAGATACTGAGGATATTCCTTCCGCGGGAAATCCCCGTTGCCGATAATCACCGCAGTCGCCATTTCATTATTTTTTTCTGATTATAGAGAGCCCGTGCCGCACGGGCAATATCATAGTCTCCACCCTCGGGTCTCCGGCAGCAGCTTCGTTGAAATTCACTATGCCTGAAGTCTGTTTGTCGCCCGGTACTGATTCAGCATATACTTTCCCGTCCCAGAGTACGTCGTCTGCGAGGATGAATCCTCCCGGTCTGGTCAGCTGTATCGCAAGTTCGTAATAATCAGGATATTCCCTCTTGTTGGCATCAATGAAGACCATGTCGTATGCCCCTTCCGTGCCGCATTTTCCTGCCTCCTGCCTCATGAACTCAAGGGCATCCCCGATGTGCAGGCTGATCCTGTCCTGAACCCCGGCCCTCCCGAAGCCTTCTTCCGTCAGGTCCTGCAGCTCGTCATTGATTTCGAGCGTGTCTATGTGCCCTCCTTCAGGAAGGCCGAGCGCAATGCAAATCGTGGAATAACCAGTGAAAGTCCCTATTTCCAGCACCCTCTCCGGACGGATCATCCGCGCGAGCATGTACAGGAATGCCCCCTGCACTCTTCCGGACAGCATCCTGGGATAATTCGTCCGGATATTGGTCTGCCGCTCGAGCCAGTCCAGTGCTTCGTTCCTGAAGGAACAATGTCCCTCGAGGTATTTGTCCAATGCGCTTTCCATTTCCTATATCATTATCATCCTGCTCGTCATTCCCGGAGCAAAAATCCTGCAGGCCGCTTCCCGGATTTCCGCCGCGGTCACCGACTCAATCTGGCTTATGGTCTCCCCGGTGCTGAAAATCCTGCCGTATGCAAGAAGGCTTTTCCCCATGCTGAGGCACTGGGATTCACCGTTGTCCGAGCTTATCGCGAGCTGCCCGAGAAGCTGTTTCTTCGCTGCAGCAAGTTTCCGTTCCGAGAGCTCGAAAGCCTGGATCTTGAGAATCTCCTTCTTCACGGCGGACAGACATTTGTCGAGGTTCTCCTTCTCGCATCCGAGGCAGATGGCCATGATGCCGGTATCGGCATATTGTGTATATGAACTCTCCACCCCGTACACCCATCCGTGCTTTTCCCTCAGGACATTGTTCAATATCGAATTGGACGCGGGACCTCCGAGGATGTTTCCGAGCAATATTGCCGCCACTCTTTCCCGGCCTCCGTACAGGGACGGGGCGAACCCGCCGATCACGGCATTGGCCTCGTGGTTCTTCTTCACAATGGTATCCTCGAACACATTTTCCAATGCAGCCGGGCTGAATACCGTTTCCGTGCACTCTGCCGGGACTCTGCCTCCGAAAGCCTTCTCCGCTATCTTCAGCACCATTGCCTCCATTTTCTTCTCGTCGATGTCCGCCACCACGGTGAAAGCCATTCTTTCCGGCACGAACTTCTCGGAGACGAACCTGCGCAATTCCCCGGACGTGATTCCCTTGACGCTCGCCGGCGTGCCCAGAATCGGCATTGACAGCGGATGCCCCTTGAAAAGTTTCTCCTCGAACCTGTCATAAATGTCGTCGGACGGGCTGTCTTTGTAGGACTTTATTTCGTCAGTCACGACTCCTCTTTCCGTGCACACTGCCGCTTCCGGGAATGTGGCTTCGGTTGCCAGCTCGAGCAGCAGCGCCCCGGCCTTCGCCAGGTCCTCCTTCAATACGGTGGAATGCAGCACTATCTCCTCTTTCGTGGTATATGCGTTCAGTTCTCCGCCGAGCCTGTCGAGATAGGAATTGATGACGGAAGCGCTTTTGCGGCGCGTTCCCTTGAACAGGGTATGCTCCGTGAAATGGGCTATGCCGCTGTGGAATCCCTTCTCGTATCTCGTCCCGGCTGCTATCCCGAGAGAACAGTAGGCCACGGCCGAACCGCTTCTCCTGACGGCGTATCTGAGTCCGCATCTTGCTGTGCCTGTTATCATTGCCGGGAATCCTATTTAGAAGACAACTTAGAAGACAACTTCGATATCTCACCTTTCAGGAAGCCGCGTGAATCAGGCCCTGCGAGCGTATGCTTTTTGAGGTAATACAGGTCGTGGGTCCTCGCCCCGATAACCATTTTCCAGCATATTGAGCCTTTTTCAGCTGCTGCAGGGGCAACCAGGTAGGAAACCGCCACGTCAGGGTCTCCTTCGATGAACATGCTGTCGGCCACCTCGTCCTCCACTATCAGGGCTCCCTTGTTCCTGAGCCTTTCTTTCTCGTTTTCGTCCACTGTCTCAGATACTTCGCTTTCGGCAATATACACCTTGCATCCTCCCGGCCTGCGTTTCACGCATGACTTGAGTCCCTTGAATCCTGAAATCAATGACCTGGAAACATAGTTCTGGATGACGTCCATCAGTCCCGGAAGCATCGAAGTCTCCCTCCCGGACGGTATGTCGGCCGGGCACATCGGAATGCTGATGACCTCGAGCATCCCGTTGATGTTTTCTGCCCCCGGCTTGCCTTTCGCGAGGGTGAGCATCATGATGCCGGGGAATGCCTCATTCTTGTATGTTGCCTTGACAGGCACGAGGAAATAATAGTCCGGATTGGCTTTCAGCCAGTTGAACTCGTCCATGGTGCAGAATTCGAACGGGGATATCGTCCATGTGTTCTTGACGGCTTCCTTGAAAGCCGGGTCGATGAAGTCATTTCCTGTGAGCACCACTTTCATGGTTTTGACTTCGAAGTCTTTCAGTTTCTCCTTTTTGGTCGTTATCTGGGCCTGGCCGAAGGCGCTGGCGCTCACTGCCAGCATGGCCAATACAAATATAATTCTTCTCATAAAGGCAAAGTTACAAAATTTATAGGTATCTTTGTCAAGATAGATTAATGAAACTTAAGTTTCGCAGAGCGAAACAACTGCTTTTGAGGCCGAAAGGCCGAGAGTAAGTCCCTTTCCCGGGGAAAGGGATTTAGGAAAAGGGTAGCGTATATATTGTGCGTTGGCATTTGCCCGCACAAGAAATTAATCAATTTGAAAGACAACAATTTGCGGCTTTCGAAGCTTGAATTAGTTGATTAGCAATATGTAAGTGATAAAAAAGATGTACAGGAATATTGTTTTTGATTTCGGAGCCGTCCTCGTGGACTGGAACCCTCACTACGTCTTCGATCCGTATTTCGGAGACAAGGAAAAGTCCGATTGGTTCCTCACCAATATCTGCGACAGCAAATGGAACGCGCAGATGGACTGCGGCAAGCCTTTCGCGCAGGGCGTGGCCGAACTCTCCGCGGAGCATCCTGAGTGGAAGAAGGAGATAGAACTCTACTGGCACAGGTGGAAAGATATGATGGGAGATGCGATACCGGGGATGTATGAGCTTGTCAAGGAGCTGAAAGACAAGGGCTTCAGGATTTACGGGCTCACCAACTGGTCGAACGAGACATTCTATACGATATGCGATGACTATCCGGTATTCTCCCTGCTTGACGGCAAGGTAGTGTCAGGCGACGAGCGCCTCATCAAGCCGGACCCTGCAATATTCCGCCTGCTGCTTGACAGGTTCGGGCTCGAGGCAGGGGAGAGCATATTCGTGGATGACAACAGGGCCAATGTCGAAGCGGCTTCCGGAGTGGGGATGAAAGGGCTTCGGTTCGTTTCGGCGGACCAGCTGCGGGAAGATCTACGTACACTCGGAATTAACTGATGAACAATGATTTATGGCTGAAAATACACAATATATCGTCTCTGCGAGGAAATATCGCCCGGATTCTTTCGAGAGTCTCATCGGGCAGGACAATATCGTCCGCATCCTCAAGAACTCCATAACCAGGGGCAAGCTCGGACACGCTTATCTGTTCTGCGGTCCGAGAGGTGTGGGCAAGACCAGTGCCGCCAGGATTTTCGCGAAGATAATCAATTGCTCTTCACCGACTCCGGACATGGAACCTTGCGGTGAATGTGAATCCTGCGTTTCTTTCAGGGAGGGTAGGTCATATTGCATACACGAGCTCGACGCCGCCTCCAACAACGGCGTGGATGACATCAAGGCACTTATCGACCAGGTCCAGATTCCTCCCCAGGTGGGACGTTACAGCGTCTATATCATCGACGAGGTCCACATGCTGAGCCAGGCTGCGTTCAACTCGTTCCTCAAGACCCTCGAGGAACCGCCTGCCCACGCGATTTTCATCCTCGCCACCACCGAGAAACACAAGATTCTCCCGACCATCCTGTCGAGGTGCCAGACTTATGATTTCAACAGGATAAGCATTCCGGATATCGTGCGGAATCTCAGGGGAATTGCCGGAAAAGAAGGGATAAACATAGATGATGAGTCCCTGCACATCATAGCGAGGAAGGCTGACGGGGCGATGCGCGACGCATTGACCATTTTCGACCAGACCGTGGCGTTCTGCGGCAATGAGGTGAAGTACGGGGACGTGATGAGGAACCTGAATGTGCTGGACTACGAGCATTGTTTCAGGCTCACTGCTTCGATGCTTGCAAATGATTATGCTTCAGCTCTTTCAGAATTTGACAGCATACTTTCCAAGGGATTCAATGCATTGTATTTCACGGCCTCGCTGAGTTCGCATTTCCGCAATCTGATAGTGGCCAGGACCGGGTCGCTCGAAGCCTTGCTCGAGTTTCCGGACTCCCTGAAGATGAAATACAGGGAGCAGGCTGAGAAATGTTCTCTCCAGTTCCTGTACGATGCGCTTTCTGTCACGGTTCAATGCGAGAGCGGCTACAAGGAGAGCATCAATCCGAGGCTGCATATAGAGTTCGCGCTGATGAAGCTTTGTTTCCTGACGGGCGGGCCTGTATCCTTGAAGCAGGGAGCGGCTGCCACGCGTCTTCAGGTTCCGGTTGCGGCTCCGGCAGGCGCTGCTCCGGGGAATGCGGCTCCGGAAGTGACTGCACCGTCTGCTGCATCCTCTGCTCCGGCTCCGGTACAAAAGGCTCCGTCTGCTGCCAGCCAGGAGCCCCAGGCCACGGCAACACAGCCTGCTGCGCCTCGCGCGGATGACGCTTCTGCCGAAGAGCCTGCCAAGCCGAGGAGACGTTCTGCAAGGTCGGCTGCCGCTGCGCTGTCCATTGACGCCATCAAGGAGAAGGATTCCGCTGATGCAAAGCCTGCCGGGATTCCTGAGCGGACTGACAGGATTCCTGGGGATGAGGAGATTATGGCCAAGTGGAAAGAACTCCCGGCCGCTTATGCTTCAAGGCCGAGGCTTGCCGGAACTCTTGCCAATTCGAGGGTGGACATCATCACGAAGGACGGTTACAAGCAGATTGATTTCCACGTGGTCAATCTCGCACAGAAGAAATGGATCGAGGAGGTGCTGTTGCGCGAACTGGAAGGGAAGATGCAGCAGGCTCTCGGTTCCTCTGCCGTGCGCCTGAATGTGGAGGTGCTCCCTGAAGAGAAGGTGGAGAAAAAGATTTATTTGCCGGGGGAAAAGGCTGAAGTCCTGATGTCCTCCAATGAGGAGGTCAAGAATTTCGTCCTGGATCTGGACCTCGATGTGAAATGATTATCAAATAATTACAGAATACGATGAAGCTTCATTGTGAAAATCTTGTCAAGAAATACGGTGTGAGGACTGTCGTCAAGGGCGTCTCCATGGAGGTGAGCCAGGGCGAGATCGTGGGATTTCTCGGGCCTAACGGAGCCGGCAAGACCACCAGTTTCTATATGATTACAGGCCAGATAGTTCCGAATGACGGAAGGATATTCCTCGACGACGAGGAGATTACCGGCCTGCCGATGTTCAAGCGTGCCCAGAAGGGTGTCGGATATCTGCCCCAGGAGGCGTCGGTCTTCAGGAAGATGTCCGTGGAGGACAATATCATGTCCGTGATGGAGCTTTCCGACATGACCAGGCAGGAGCGTCAGGAGCGTCTCGAGTCGCTGATTGACGAGTTCAATCTGTCCAAGGTCAGGAAGAGTCTCGGAATCCAGCTCTCCGGAGGTGAGAGAAGGCGTTGCGAGATAGCGAGGGCTCTTGCCATCGACCCGAAGTTCATTCTTCTGGACGAGCCTTTCGCGGGTGTGGACCCGATTGCCGTGGAGGATATCCAGTATATCATTGCCAAGCTCAAGTACAAGAATATCGGGGTCATCATCACGGACCACAATGTGGGTGAGACCCTGGCCATTATTGACAGGGCTTATCTTCTGTATGAGGGTACGATTCTTCAGTCGGGCAGTCCGGAGGCTCTTGCGGCGGACGAGGATGTACGTACGAAGTATCTCGGTTCGGGATTCGTGCTGAAGCGTTCCCCGGCGGTTGAAAGGGCCCGCGCAGAGTGCCAGCCCCGGTGGGGCACGGGGAAAGAATTCCCCGGCACCCCTTCGGTCGCTTCGCTCCGGAATCTTATCCTATATAAACGTAGTCACGGATGTCCTGGGGGGAGACCGGATTGCCGCCGAGGATGAGAAGACGCTCCACGACATTGCGCAGCTCGCGGATATTTCCGGTCCAGCTCTTGTCCTGCAACATTTTCACGGCTTCAGGGGAGAAAGCCTTCCGGGTCATTCCCGATTCGGTGCATCTGAGCCTGTGGTAGAGATCCTCCCTGAAAGTGCCTTTCGCTATCTCCTCCTTCAGGTCCTTGTTGGTGGCGGCCACGACCCTCACGTCCACGACGATGTCCTTGTCGCTTCCCACTCTCGAGAGCTTCTTCTCCTGAAGCACCCTCAGCACCTTCGCCTGGGCGGAAAGACTCATGTCGCCTATCTCGTCGAGGAACAGGGTGCCCCCGTCCGCCTGCTCGAATTTTCCTTTATGCTGCTTGATGGCCGATGTGAACGCCCCCTTCTCATGCCCGAAAAGCTCGCTCTCTATGAGCTCCGACGGAATCGCCGCACAGTTCACCTCGATATAAGGCATTGCACTGCGCGCACTTTGCTGGTGCAAGCTCCTCGCAACCAGTTCCTTGCCCGATCCGTTGGATCCTGTGATGAGCACTCTCGCGTCAGTCGGGGCCACCTTCTCTATCATTTCCCTGAGATGTGCCATCGGTGCCGATTCCCCGACCATCTGCCTGCCATAGACCTTCTTCTTCAGGCTCGTGTTCTCCGCCACGATGGAGGTGTGCTCGGTGGCATTCTTGATGGTGATAAGTATCCTGTTGAGGTCCAATGGCTTCTGTATGAAGTCGAAGGCTCCGTGCTTGATGCAGTCCACGGCCGTGTCTATGTCCCCGTGACCTGATATCATGACGATGGCAGAGTCAATACCTTCGCTCTTGAGCTTGTCCAGGACTTCGGTACCTTCCATGTTCGGCATCTTGATGTCGCAGAATATCACGTCATATCTCTCTTTCTCGGCCAATGCAATGCCAGTCGGGCCGTCTTCAGCCACATCTACAGAATATCCTTCGTCCGAAAGAATTTCACGGAACGAGTTGCGGATTGACCTCTCGTCATCGACAATAAGAATTTTCATCAGAATAGAATCAGTTTGAATTGTTGTTAAATATCCGGCGTTCCTGTCAAGCAAATATCGTGCACACCGCGTCAGGCTCAATAAAACTTGGGATTCCCCCAAAAAAAGAACCGGCCGGAAGACCCCGCAGCCATTTCCGGCAGCGACCCTTTCAGCCAGTCCGTAGAATATTTCAGTGGATTACACTCTCTGTCCGTAAGAACGGTCCGTGGTGTTCACGGTGATGGTGTCGTCCTGATTGATGAAGAGCGGAACCATGATCTTGGCACCGGTCTCGAGAGTACACTCCTTGAGTGCGCTGGTGGAGGCTGTATTGCCCTTCACTGCAGGCTCGGTGTAAGTCACCTTGAGAGTTACGTATGTAGGGAGCTCGCAGGTGAGGCATCTTTCCTCGTCCACTACGAACATCATCTCCACGTGCTGGCCCTCTTTCATGAGGTCTGCGTTCTCAACCACGTCGTGAGGCAGGTGAATCTGCTCGAAGGTCTCCTCGTGCATGAAGTTGAAACCGTCCTCGTCAGAATAGAGGAACTGGTACGGACGTCTTTCGACGTTGATGGTCTCCACTTTGGCACCTGCGGTGAATGTGTTTTCAAGGATACGACCGTTCTCGAGGTTGCGGAGTTTTGTCTTTACGAATGCTGGACCCTTACCCGGCTTTACGTGCTGGAAATACACGATCATGCACGGCTTGCCGTTGTAGTTGAGGTACATTCCGTTTTTGAAATCAGCTGTTGTTGCCATATATAAATATTGATTTGTCCAAATGTCTGCAAATTCCTACAATTTCCGGCGCAAATTTATAAAATTGCAGGCGAAATGCAAAATTTTCATTCAAAAGACTTTATCCTTTCAGCAACGGCCTCGAGCTGCCACTGGGGTGTCGATGTGGCGCCGCATACTCCGGCACGGTCATCCTTGCGGAACCATTCAGGGCGTACGTCATCTTCGTTGGATACGTGATATGTCCTGATGTTCAATGATTTGCAAAGTTCGCATAGTACCTTCCCGTTCGAGCTGTCCCGGCCGGAAACGAATATTACGATGTCGTGATTCAATGCAAAATCTGAAAGCCTCGAATGCCTCGCCGCCACCTGGGAGCATATCGTGTCGTGAATCTTCAGGAGGCCGGTTCCCCTGAACTGTACGATGGACAGTTCGTGCTCCATGGACATCCTTTCCTCGATGGCGGAGCATATCTCGGAATATTCCGCCGGGCTCTTCGTGGTCTGGGAGAATACCTCCACGTGTCCTCCAAGATTCAGTGTCCCGTCCTCCAGGGCGTTTCGCAATGCGGCCATTCCGTCAATCACCACGGCATTGCCTTCCGCCTGTCCGAGCAGTCCAAGGACCTCAGCGTGTCCTACTTTGCCGAAAATGATGACCTGCCCTCCGTTCGCCTTGACCCTTGCGGCGGCCTCCCTGATGCTCTGCTGGAGCTTGAGCACAACCGGGCAGGTGCAGTCAGTCACTTCAAGGCCGCACTGTACGGCTTCAGTGTATGTGGAAGGGGGTTCCCCGTGGGCCCGGAACAATACCCGGCTGCCTTGCGGGAGGGATTTGAGATCTTCCCGTGTAACTGCCTGAAGGCCTTTGCTTTCGAGGCGCAGGAGCTCGGCATCATTGTGGACGATGGCTCCGAGGGAATACAATTTCCTCCCGTCAGCGTTATCCAGAATTTCTTCCGCCTTGCTGATAGCCCTGATCACTCCTCCGCAGAACCCGGAGTGCGAATCTATTTCAACAGTACACGCCATCTTTCATTCAAGTCAGTCTCCGTATCGGCTTCGTATCAAGTCCTTTATCCACTCCATCTGGTCTTCTGGTGTCATGTGGGTATTGTCGAGGACCACTGCATCATCGGCCTGCCTCAGGGGAGATGTCTCACGGTGCGAATCTATGTAGTCCCGGCTTTTCAGATTCTCGATTACGGTCTCGAAATCCGCATCCTGTCCGGCGGCCTTCATTTCTTTCAGCCTCCTTTCCGCCCTCACCTTGTCATCCGCCACCATGAAAATCTTGATGTCCGCATCCGGGAACACCGTCGTCCCGATGTCCCTGCCGTCCATCACTACTCTTCCCGCCCTGCCGTATTCCACCAGAATCCTGTCCACATATTCCCTCACTTCAGGCAGTACGGCCACCGGGCTGACCACCGACGACACCTCTATGGAACGGATAGGAACGTCCACGCACTCGTCACCAATGAACGTGTGGCTGCCTCCCTCGCCGTGCTCGAAATGAATGTCGAGCGTTCCGAGGGCTTCCGAAAGTCTTGCCGTGTCGATGGTTTTTCCGTCCGACACCATGCCGCTGCGCATCGCGAACAGCGTCACGGCCCTGTAGAGGGCTCCCGAGTCCAGGTACAAGAAAGAAAATTCTTTTGCTATCTGTTTCGCAAAAGAACTTTTTCCTGTTGACGAGTAGCCGTCTATGGCGATGATGATGTCAGGGACGTTCATTCAAATTACCGTTGGTTGGATGCAAATGTAGAAAAAAATATATTCATCCGCAATAGAAATCTATATCAGCTTGTCCTGCCGTCCCGTCAGTCCGTTTTCTGTATCTTCAGCTGCTGGATCCTGTAGGACTGGTTCTTGAACGTGACGAATATCGTCACCTCGAACATCTCCCCTCCGGCATTGAGGCGGCCGAGGGCGTATTTCATGTTGGAACGTCCTGCCGTGTGGGTGATGTCGAATTCCCTCGGGCTGTAGCTGTCGAAGAATGTCTTGACGATGCAGCGGGCCTGATTCTTGCTTGAGTCGCTGGAGTTGGAGATGATGGAAATCTCGAGATTGTCGTCGAACCACGCGGACAGTTTTTCCGCGTCCCCGAGCCTGATGTACTTTGCTATTGGCACGAACACGTCATAGCCTCCTGTCTGTGCGGACATTTTTCCGCAGCAGAAAAGAGCCGTCAATAACAGAACCGACTTGAATCCGAGATTTCTCATAAACGCCCGCCTTGTCTGAAGATACGGCTTTTTTATTGCAAATACCGAGCCACGTGTGTATATTTGTGCAATATGAAGATGACTTTGCTCACGGTCGGCAAGACCGATGTGCGCTGGGTGCGCGAAGGACTGGAACTGTATGTGTCCCGTCTGGAACATTATGTCAAATTCGCGTTGAAGGAGATTCCTGAGCTGAAGAATGTCTCCGCCTTCACTCGGGAGCAGATCAAGGAGAAGGAGGGGGAGCTCATCCTGTCCTCCGTGCAGCAGTCTGACGAACTGGTACTCCTCGACGAGAGGGGCAGCAGGTACAGGTCGGTGGATTTCGCCGCGTTCCTGCAGGACAGGATGGTCCGGAGCGGCAGGAACATGGTTTTCGTCGTGGGTGGGGCGTACGGATTCTCACGGGAGGTGTATTCCAGGGCGTCTTCCATGATTTCCCTTTCGGAAATGACGTTCTCGCACCAGATGGTCAGGGTCATATTCGCGGAGCAGCTCTACCGTGCATTCACTATAATGAAAGGGGAGCCATATCATCATGAAGGATAGGAAATGAAGACAGGAGCGGACGGAAAAATACGTTTGTCGCCATGGCGGCGCAATGCCTGGTTGCTCGGATTTCTCGGCATCCTGCTCTCCGCGTGCGCGCTGTTCTTCCTTATGCGCGATGCGGACATGTCCAATCTCACGGCCTCCCGTGTCAGCAGGGTGATAAACAAGCGGATGGCCCGCCTCGAGGCGTTGATGGACGCGGCCATGTCAGGCAACCACAATGACTGGCTCACTCTCGACGGGCTGGACGAGGACATGGTCGTGTACCGTTACATCGACGATTCCCTGCAGTCCTGGTGCAACCAG
The DNA here is from genome assembly GCA_004552615.1 of Bacteroidales bacterium. GTDB lineage: Bacteria > Bacteroidota > Bacteroidia > Bacteroidales > UBA932 > Cryptobacteroides. Next base: position 18,576 of record SFNZ01000004.1, read on the forward strand.
TTCTCCCTCGACAATGACGATATCAGCAAACGTCTCGTGGTCCAGAGGTTCGTGAACCTGAGGTACAATTTCGTATCTCCTCTCGCTGAGGCCGACACTGCAGCCAGATATATCAACATGGGCCCGAAATGGTATCTCGTCAAGTCTGTTTCGGACAAGCGAGGCTGCCGTGTCATCGGCGGACTCGAGATCCGCAACACTATGGATACCAGGACAGTGAACGGAGTCAACCCGCGGCTCAGGCTCGGGGACCAGTATTCTCTTCATCCTGTCAGCTATCCGGGTGGTGAGCCCATCATGGTCTCTGGCCGTCCGCTTCTCAAGCTCCTTCGCGAGTCCTCCGGAGGAGACCCGCTTTTCCCGGACTCGTCCCTGCTGTGGCTTGCAATGGGCATTTTCGTGCTGATGACGATGACGTTCCTCTATTTCAACAGGAGCGTGAAGGTTATGTTCATCGCCATGGGAGTTGTCACAGTGCTCATGGCCGTGTTCTATGCCCTCGGCATCGGGATGAAGAGCAGTGCGAGCATATTCTCCCCGGCCCTGTACGCTGACGGAACCGTGCTGTACTCTCTCGGTGCAGTCCTCATCATCAATATATGGATATGCCTGGTAGTGGGCTGTTACTGGCTCTGCAGGAAGTTGATAATCAGAAGGTTACTTGAACGCGGATCCAAGGCGGGAGTAATTGCCCTCATCGTCGGCGCAGGCATCGTCACGGTCGGGCTCGTGATGTATATCCTCTGTTCTTTCAGGAGTCTCATTCTCAATTCCGACATGTCCCTGGAGCTGTACAAGATGTCCACTTTCAACCGCTTCACGATCTATGTCTATATTTCCTACATGGGGCTGCTGTCGCTGATCCCGCTTCTCATACAGTCCGTGAGATATCCGGTATTCCATTTCACAGGTATCCGGTACGATGTCTTGTCGCGGTGGGGCAGGAGCCTGTTCGCTCTGCTCTGCGCAGCTTTCCTTCTGGCCACCTTCTCGGTCCTCGGGGTGAGGAAGGAGGCCAACAGGGCAGGTATATGGACCAGCCGTATGGCAATCGACAGGGACCTGGTGCTGGAGCTCCAGTTGAGGATGGTGGAGAATGCTGTGGCTTCTGACAATGCGATAGCCGAGATAATCCACTCGACGGTGGACTATAAGCTGATACTCAATAGGTTGAATGAGACCTACATGAGCCGTATTTCCAAGGATTACGATGTGTCGGTACTCCTTTTCAGGGACAATCTTTCCGATCCCCAGCTGATAAAGTATTTCAATGACAGGATGGCCAATGCCGTTCCTATAGCCCCGGATTCCCGTTTCTCCTACAGCCGGACTGCCAACGGCAGGGCACAATACACCGGTCTTTTCGTATATTATTTCCCGGACAACGGGGTGGTCCGCATGGTAATCGGAGTCAATTCCAAGGCTGACAAGGAAGCCCGTGGATATTCATTGATTCTCGATGACAGCGCTCCGGGCTCGGTGTCGATACCCCCGCAGTATTCTTACGCCAAGTACATCGGGGGCAAGATAGTCAGCTACAAGGGTGACTTCCCGTATCCGACGGTACTCAGCGGCAAGTTCAAGGCCGAGATAGACAACAACAACCAGCAGCGGGCGGTTTCCGGCTCCTATGCGCATTTCTATACCCAGATTTCCCCGGACGAGGCCATCGTGATATCCCGTCCGAAAATCAGCGTGACGCAGTATATGGTCGCTGCAGGAATGATTTATATCCTGGCTTATTTCTGGATCAGCATGTTCTCCCTGCGCAGGAAGAGGAAGAGCGAGTTCGAGAAGAATTATTACAAGTCAAGGGTGAATGCGGTGCTGTTCATGTCGATGCTCCTGACGCTCGTCACGATGAGCATCATCATGGTGTTCTTCGTGTACAAGCGCAATGACGAGAATGTCAAGAAGCTGATGACCAGCAAGATCACCACCATCCAGTCCCTCATGGCGAACAGGGTCAGGGCTTTCGGCTCATACCTCGACATGACCAATCCGGACATGACCGCCATAATCGAGGACGTGGCCGACTACACCAGGACGGACATCACTCTGTACAGTCCTGACGGCAAGGTGTTCAATTCGACCGCACCGGAGATTTTCGAAAGGATGATACTCGGCTCCAGGACGAATCCGGAGGCCTACCGCAACATCATCTACAGCAGCAAGCGCTATTACATCCACAAGGAGAGGGTGGCCGGAAGGCCGTTCTATACCATGTACGCTCCTCTGCTGAACGACCAGGGCCGGATACTGGCAATCCTGAGCGCACCTTATACCGATTCCGGACTTTCGTTCCGTGCCGATGCGGTCTTCCATTCCGTATTCGTGATTACGGTCTTCTTCATTCTCTTGATAATCACGAGGTTCTTTACCACGAGAGTGGTCGACAAGATGTTCCGTCCGATCATCGTGATGGGCAGGAAAATGCTTTCCGCAAGGACCGGCGGCCTGGAATACATCATATATGACAAGGAAGACGAGCTCTCCGGCCTCGTGAGGGCGTACAACCTGATGGTGCACGACCTGTCCGAGTCCGGCAAGCAGGTGGCCCAGGCCGAGCGTGAGCGTGCATGGAGCGAGATGGCCCGCCAGGTGGCGCACGAGATCAAGAATCCGCTGACACCTATAAAGCTCCAGATCCAGAGACTTATAAGGATGAAGAACAACAACAATCCGAATTGGGAGGCAAAGCTCGATGATATCTCCAGGGTCATCCTTGACAACATCGATGTTCTCACGGACACGGCAAATGAGTTCTCCACCTTCGCCAAGCTCTATACCGAGCAGATGGTGCCTATTGACCTGGATGCCCTCGCATCCGACCAGATGGCGATGTTCGGGGACCGTGATAACATCTCTTTCGAGTATTTCGGCTTCAAGGGGGCTTATGTGATGGGGCCTAAGCCTCAGCTTACCCGTGTCTTCGTGAATCTCCTGACGAATGCGGTGCAGGCCATCGAGAACCAGCAGGCCGAGGAGGCGGAATCCGGCAGGGAGCCGTTCCACGGGCAGATAGTGCTGTCCGTCAGGAACAGTACCAAGGACTCTTTCTATGACATTGTGTTCGAGGACAACGGCCCTGGAATCCCGGACGAGAACCGTCCGAGGCTGTTCACGCCGAATTTCACCACCAAGACCAGCGGCACGGGACTCGGACTTGCGATATGCAAGAACATTCTCGAGCGCTGCGGCGGTGAAATCTCATACAGCAGGTCGTTCACCCTGAAAGGGGCCTGCTTCACTGTACGTTTTCCGAAAATGAAGAATCCTCCTACTTCTGCCTGATGAATATCTGCACAGGACAGCCGGTCAGGTCGAAATGAGACCTGAGCTTGTTCTCGAGGAATCGCTTGTACGGTTCCTTGATGTACTGCGGCAGGTTGCAGAAGAAGGCGAATGCCGGGAACTTGGTTGGAAGCTGGGTTATGTATTTGATATTGACCACCTTGCCCTTCCACATCGGAGGTGGGTAATTGTCAATCTCTGGCAGCATTGTGTCCATCAGCTTGGAAGTGCTCAGCCTTCTGGAGTAATTCTCATAGACGTGAGCTATCGCATCGAGGACATCGAGAATCCTCTGTTTCTTCAGCACTGAAGTGAAGATAATAGGCACGTCGCTGAACGGGGCGATTCTCGCGCGGAGGGCCTCCGTGTACTGGGCCAGCGTGTTGCTTTCCTTCTCGAAGAGGTCCCATTTGTTCACTACGATGACGCAGCCTTTCCTGTTTCTCTTGATGAGATTGAAGATGTTCATGTCCTGGGCCTCCATTCCGGTGGTGGCGTCAATCATCATTATGCAGACGTCACTGTGCTCTATGGCCCTGATGGAACGCATCACGGAATAGAACTCCAGGTCTTCCTGTACCCTGTTCTTCTTCCTGATACCGGCCGTGTCCACGAACATGAATTCGTGGCCGAATTTATTGTAATAGCTTGATATTGAATCTCTTGTTGTTCCGGCAACGGATGTCACGATATTTCTCTCCTCGCCGAGAAGGGCGTTGGTGAGGGAGGATTTGCCCACATTAGGCTTGCCGACAATGGTAATTCTCGGTACTCCGGGATGCTCGTCCTCTGCGGCAGTGTCCTCCGGAAGCCGCTTCACGATTTCGTCCAGTAGATCCCCGGTGCCGCTTCCGTTGGCGGATGATATTGACCAGATTTCTCCGAGTCCAAGCCCGTAGAACTGGTAGGCGTCGTACATTTTCTCGCCTGAATCGACCTTGTTCACGGCCACTACGACCGGTTTGCCGCATTTTCTCAGGAGAGCCGCTATCTCCGCATCGTAGTCCGTGATGCCCGTGGCGGCTTCCGTCATGAACAATATCAGGTCAGCCTCCTCTATGGCTATCACCACCTGTTTCCTGATTTCCTCCTCGAAAACGTCATCTGATCCGGAAGTGTATCCTCCCGTATCCACGACGGAGAATTCCTTACCGCACCATTCGCATTTTCCGTAATGTCTGTCGCGGGTCACTCCCGCAGTCTCGTCGACTATTGCCTGTCTCATTCCTACCAGGCGGTTGAAAAGTGTGGATTTGCCGACATTCGGCCTTCCCACGATAGCTACAAGGCTCATGTGTTTACATTATTAAAGTCTCGCAAGTTGCAACTCATTTTTTCATTGTGCTTTTTTTTCATTGTGCTTGTCGCTCAATGCGGGCAAAGGCCAACGCACTCTTTTTATATACGCTGCCCTTTTCCTAAATCCCTTTCCCCGGGAAAGGGACTTACCCTCGGCCTGAAGGCCTCAAAAGCAGTTGTTTCGCTCTGCGAAACTTGAGAAATTATTTGTCCTCTCACGAGGGTGTTATCGGTTTTCCTTCGTGCCGGATTCATTGTGCGGATACAGTCCGCAGCCGGCGCAGGAGTCACTGTAAACTCCGGAGCAGCTGGCCCCGGAGTGTTTCTTGCTACCGGAGGAGAACCTCTCGTCGTCCTCCTCCCTCATGCATCTTATTCCCAGCTTGCGCATGTTCTCGTTCGAGCCGACATCGGTCTGGGGAAATTCCCCGTTCTTCCGGAATATGATGTTGAAACACATTCCGAACACACCGATGCCGATGAGAATCACTGCTGCAAGGAAGACTTTCATGCCTGGGTCTATGATGTTTAGAATATGAATTCAGGGCTGATAGGCTCGTTGTCGCGCACTTTCGTGATGATTCTTGCGAACGTGCCTGTCATTGACACCACCTTGATCTTTCTCTTGTCCACCGAAGGGTCGGAAGTCAGGGGAATGGTGTCGGTGACATATACCTCCGTGAGGCTGGAGTTGTTGATCCTGTCGTATGCCGGTCCTGAAAGGATGGCGTGTGTCGCACAGGCCCTTACGCTCTTCGCGCCTTTCTCCATGAGGATGTCTGCCGCCTTGGTCAATGTACCTGCAGTGTCAATCATGTCGTCCACGATGACAACGTTCTTTCCTTCCACCTCACCGATGGCCGTGATGGATGCCACCACGTTGGCCCTTGCCCTTGACTTGTGGCAGATGATTACCGGACATGCCAGGTCCTTGGCGTATGCATTGGCCCTCTTGGCTCCTCCCATGTCAGGGGCTGCGATGGCGAGGTTGTCGAGGTCCAGGGACTTGAGGTAAGGGATGAATACCTTGCTTGCATAGATATGGTCAACAGGTATGTCGAAGAATCCCTGTATCTGGTCTGCGTGAAGGTCGCAGGTCATTATCCTGTCGACTCCTGCGGCACAGAGCAGGTTGGCCACGAGCTTGGCACCGATTGACACTCTCGGCTTGTCCTTCCTGTCCTGGCGGGCCCAGCCGAAATACGGCATCACGGCTATGACCTTGTACGCCGAAGCTCTCTTGGCGGCGTCGATGGTGAGCAGCAGTTCCATGAGGTTTTCGGCAGGCGGGAATGTGGACTGGAGAATGAATACAGTGGCGCCACGTACACTTTCCGAGAAAGAAGGCTGGAATTCACCGTCGCTGAAAGCGGTGACCTCGGAATCTCCAAGATGAATGGGACTTGTGCCCGGTTCTCTGATAGCATTGAGTTCGTTGACGACTTTCGCTGCGAAGTCTTTTGATGCCCTGCAGGCAAACAATTCCATTCTATGTTCGGTGTTCATAATGATGTATTGGTTTGAATTCCTTTTTTCACATCGTCGAGAACGGAGCCTATGTAGTCCAGGATTTCCTCCTTGCCGAGACCGGTCTGTGAAGAGCTTATGAAATAAGGAGGAAGCTCCTCCCAATGCTCCTCAAGCTGCGCCTTGTCCCGTTCTATCTGCGCCTCCCTTGCAACGGGACCGAGCTTGTCTCCCTTGGTGAAGATGATGGAGAACGGTATCCCGTTCTCTCCCAATTCGTTGAGGAAATCCATGTCAATCTTTCCGATGTCGTGCCTGATGTCGATGAGCACGAACAGGAGCAGCATTTCCTTCGAATTGTTCAGATAGTCCCTTATTACGTCCTTGATTTTTGCCCGTTCCTTGTCCGGAAGTTTCGCATAACCGTAGCCGGGAAGGTCCACGAGATACCAGCTGTCATTGACCAGGAAATGGTTGATGAGCCTGGTCTTGCCCGGAGTGCCGGATGTCATCGCCAGTTTCGCATTGCCGCAAAGCATGTTTATCAGGGATGATTTTCCTACATTGGATCTTCCTATGAAGGCGAATTCGGGCAGCCTCCGCGCCGTCTGCTGCTCGACCCGGGTGCTGCTGCCGGCAAATATCGCCTTGAAGATTCTCATGTTTTAAAAAAATGTTACGTTTATGCTGAAAAACTTGCGCAAAGATACGAAAAAAATTAAATTTGTAAGCAGACTGCATAAAGAAGAACACAAGATATCCATTAATTGATTTGATTCGAGGATGGAAAGAACTGTCATGGATTTGTTTGCCCTTCAGTCGAGCGTGAGATCGGCCCTTGAGGGTGCGTTCCCGGACAAGGTCTGGGTTCGTGCCGAAGTCAGCGCCGTTAAGGTAAGGAGCGGAGGACATTGCTATCTCGAACTGTCACAATCGGATGACAACGGCTTGACAGCCAAGGCTTCAGCCATCATCTGGGCATCCAGGTACCGTTTCCTCGGTCCGTTCTTCGAATCGGTTGCAGGAACTCCTCTCCAGCCTGGCATCCAGGTACTTGTGCGCGTACAGGTGAACTATAGCGAGTTGTACGGTTTTTCCCTGATAATCGACGACATCGATGCGGAATATACGCTCGGAGGGAAGGAGAAGGAGAGGCAGGCCACCATTGAGAGACTGCGCCGGGAGGGACTTATGGACATGCAGAAGGAATTGTCCATGAACGCGTTGCCTTACCGGTTGGCCGTGGTGACGGCTCCTGATGCGGCCGGCTACAGGGATTTCCGGAGACATCTACACGAGAATGCATACGGGTTCGTGTTCCGCACGGATCTTTTCGAGGCTGTGATGCAGGGCGCCGCAGCCCCTGGCTCCATTGCCTCCGCCATAGAGGCCGCCGGCGGGACTGATCCGGAATATGATGCGGTCCTCGTGCTCAGGGGAGGCGGGGCGAGCCTGGACCTGTCCTGTTTCGATGATTACAGGATAGCTGCGGCCATAGCCCGCTGTCCTGTCCCGGTGCTGACTGCCGTGGGGCACGACCAGGACTATCATATATGTGACATGGTTGCCTGGAAGGATGTCAGGACTCCTACCGCGCTGGCCGACGTGTTTCTGGATATATATATGGACGAGGACAGGTATGTCACCGCGTTCGGCTCCAGGCTGAAGATTGCGTTCATGAACAAGATTGCCCTGATGGGCTCCAGGCTCGATGTCCTGGAGTCGAGGATAGCCGGGGCGGACCCGAGGCGGGTTCTGGAGAGGGGATATGTGCTGGCCCTGGACTCCCGGGGAGTGGTGATGAAGTCCGTTGAAGGCAGGTCGGAAGGGGACCGGGTCTCGATGATGTTCCGGGACGGAGTGCTGGACTGCGTCGTGAAGGAGGTCAGGAAAGATGGGAAGCAATGAAATTGAAATTTATGGAGTACGATATGGATATGGAAAAATTTGACTACGCCGGGGCCGTCGCCGAGCTGGACAGGATTGCAGCCCGGGCTGAGGATCCTTCCACGGGTATCGATGACATCGACAGCTGCCTGAAGAGGTCGAAGGAACTGATATCCGCCTGCAGGGCTTATCTCAGGTCTGCGAGGGACAAGGCTGAAATGTTGGATGAAATCTGATGCTTATGGAGGATAAAATAAAATATATTTTTGAGACAGACCCGTATCTCGAGCCTTACAAGGAGAAGATACTGGCCCGTCATGAACGTATCGAGGCTGCCCGGGCGAAGATTGCCGCAGGCGGAAAGCTCTCGGACGGATTGAACAACTATCTGTATTACGGACTGCACAGGGACGGAGAAGGCTCCTGGGTATTCCGGGAATGGGCACCGAACGCGAACCGTATCTACCTGACGGGCGAGTTCAACAACTGGAAACGCACCACGGCCTACCAGCTCCAGCCGGTGGGGAACGGTAACTGGGAGATTCGTCTTCCCGAGATGTTCCTGCACCACGGCCAGCTTTACAAGATTTTCATAGAGTGGCCGGGAGGCGGAGGCGAGAGACTCCCTTCTTATGTCCGCAGGGTGGTCCAGGACCCGGTGACCAAGGTGTTCTGCGCCCAGGTCTGGGACCCGGAACGGAAATATGAATGGAAATACCCTTCTCCGGGACCGAGACCCCATCCTCTCATCTATGAATGTCACATCGGGATGAGTTCCGAGGAAGAGAAGGTGTCCACCTTCGACGAGTTCCGCAGGGATGTCCTTCCGCATGTCCGGGACCTCGGATATGACACTCTCCAGATAATGGCCCTGCAGGAGCATCCTTATTACGGCTCGTTCGGCTATCAGGTGTCCAATTTCTATGCATTGTCGTCCAGGTTCGGCACCCCTGAGGATTTCAAGAGACTGGTGGACGAGGCCCATTCGATGGGCATTGCGGTCGTGATGGATATCGTGCATTCCCACAGCGTGGACAATGAGGCCGAGGGTCTCGGCAAGTTCGACGGCAGGGAGGACCTCTATTTCTACAAGGGCCCGCAGGGACGTCATCCTGCATGGGGCTCCAGATGCTTCGATTACGGCAAGGACGAGACCAAGTATTTCCTCCTGTCCAACTGCAAGTTCTGGATGGACGAATATCATCTCGACGGATTCCGCTTCGACGGCGTGACGAGCATGCTCTACTGGGATCACGGCCTGGGCAAGGATTTCGTGGGATATGACAATTATTTCAATTCCGGGGTTGACGAGAATGCAGTGACCTATCTTGCGCTCGCGGCCCTTCTGGTAAAGGAAATCAATCCAGACTCCATCACCATCGCCGAGGACATGAGCGGAATGGCCGGACTTGCGGCCCCGTATGAGGCTGGCGGCCTCGGATTCGACTTCAGGATGGCGATGGGAGTGGCCGACCATTGGATCAAGTGGCTGAAGGAGAGGAGCGACGAGCAGTGGGACATGGGCAATATCTGGTGGGAGCTCACGAACAAGCGCAAGGACGAGAAAACCATCAGCTACGCCGAGTGCCACGATCAGGCTTTGGTAGGAGACAAGACATTGATATTCAGATTGATGGACAAGGAGATGTATACTTCGATGAACAAGGAGTCCAAGAACCTTGTGGTCGACCGTGGAATAGCCTTGCACAAGATGATACGCCTCGCTACCATAGCGACTGCCGGAGACGGCTATCTGAACTTCATGGGCAACGAGTTCGGACATCCGGAATGGATAGATTTTCCGCGTGAGGGAAACGGCTGGTCGTACAAATATGCCCGCCGCCAGTGGTCTCTCTGCAGGCCTGACTATCTCCGGTACAGGTACCTCATGAATTTCGACAGGGATATGATTCATCTGTTCAAAAAGTCGGACCTTCTATCGTACCCGCCGGAGTCCATCGTGGCGGACGAATCTAAAAAGGTGTTGATTTTCAAGCGCAAAAGTTGTATCTTTGCATTCAATTTCAATCCTTCCGCCTCGTTCACGGACTATGCGTTCAATGCTCCTGAAGGAGACTGGAAGCTGGTTTTCGACTCGGACAGCAATGAGTATGACGGTTTCGGCAGGCTCTCTCCGGGCGAGATTCATCATTCTGACGGCCGGATGTCCGTCTATCTGCCGAGCAGATGCGTTTTGGTATTTTGTGAAACAGAAAAATAATTAAGTAATAATTCAAATATGGCATTTCTGAAATTCAACAAGGCCGAGCTTGTGAACCTGTCCTATTCGCTGAAGAGGGAGATACTCTGCGCGAACAAGACGGGGGCATATTGCAACACTTCGATTGTGGCCTGCAACACAAGGCGTTATCACGGCCTCCTGGGAGTTCCTGTGGACAATTTCGGAGGCGGCAAGTACATGCTGCTTTCCTCCGTGGACGAGAGCCTTTCCGTGAACGGGAAGCTTTTCAACCTCGGTATCCACTGCTACGGGGACATCTATGAGCCGAGAGGACACAAGTACATTGTGGACTTTTCCGCCGACCCTGTTCCTGAAATCACCTACAGGGTGGGGCAGATAGAGTTCACCAAGAGCATTCTGCTGGCTCCGGACAAGGACCAGGTAATGCTCCGCTACGAGCTTAAGAAGTCACCTGCCAAGATCCAGGTGCTCCTCAAGCCTTTCCTGGCATTCAGGAACGTGCACAGCCTCACTTCTCGGAATTCTTCCGCAAGGACAGGCTACAAGACTGTGAAAAACGGAGTATCCTTCAATATGTATGAGGGATTCCCTGACCTGAATCTCCAGTTGAACACAGCCGAATTCGAGTACAAGCCGTCTCCGTGCTGGTACAATGACGTGACCTACTCCGACGAGGCCCGCCGCGGATTCGCCTGCAAGGAGGACCTCTTCGTTCCGGGCTGCTTCATCCTGTCCATGGCAGAAGGTGATTCGGTAGTCCTTTCCGCATCCGTGGCCGAGGAGAATCCATCCATGATAAAGAGACGTTACAATTCCGCCCTCAAGTCCATGCACAGGATCGGCAACTATCACGACCAGCTCGCGCACTGTGCCGACATCCTCATCAGGGACAGGAATGGGAAGAAGGGCATAACTGCCGGATTCTCATGGCTTTACACCGGTCTTCTCAGGGAGACTCTCTACACCCTCCCGGGCCTGACCCTCTACGCCGGCAATCCTGGGGCATTCGAGGAGATTCTCGACAATCTCATTGCGGACAACCATGAGCGTTTCCATACCCGTACCACCCAGGTCGAGGCTCCTCTGATGCTGGCCGGGGCGCTCCGGGAATATATTGAGTTCGGGGCTTCTGCAGAGGCCGTATGGAAGAAATACGGCGGAATCGTCAAGGAGGTGGTCGAGAGTTACCTGCCTGGCGTCAGGAAGGAGGTTTCGCTCCAGCCGAACGGACTGCTCTGGGCCCAGAAGGACAGAACCGCCCTCACCTGGATGAACGCCTATGCCGACGGACGTCCTGTCACCGAGCGTGCCGGATATCAGGTTGAGACCAATGCGTTCTGGTATGACACCCTCTGCTTCGCCATCGGGAACGAATCGCTTTACGGCCCGAAGGATAGCAAGTTCTGCGAGTCATGGATACCGGTCCGCGACCTCGTGAAAGAGAACTACCAGAAGACATTCTGGAATCCGCAGTGCGGATATCTCGCTGACTACGTTGACAATAACGGACAGAACATGGATGTGCGCCCGAACCAGCTGTTCGCACTTTCCGTGGCTTCTTCCCCGATCAGCGACGACATTGCCGGAAGCATCATCAACATCATAGATAGGGAGCTTGTGACCGCACGCGGTATCAGGACCCTTTCCCCGCGCGACGTGAAATACAAAGGTGTTTATGAGGGCACCCAGCGTGACAGGGACCTCGCATACCATCAGGGTTGCGCATGGCCTGCACTGCTCCTGCCTTATGCCGAGGTAGCTTTCAGGATGAGGGGTGCCTCGTTCTGCAAGAAGGCCGAGTGGCTGATAGAAGGTTTCTATGCTGACCTGAACAAGCACGGAGTAGGCGCATTCTCGGAGCTTTATGACGGAGACCCTCCTCACGAGGCACACGGAGCGATATCTTCTGCGATGAGCACGGCCGCTCTTCTCGCTGTTGAAAGACTTATTAATAAATATAAGGAGGAAGAATAATGAAAGTTCTAATGTTCGGTTGGGAGTTCCCTCCTCATATTGCAGGAGGTCTGGGAACAGCCTGCTATGGTATAGTCAAGGGCCTTGTGCACAACGGAGTCGAGACTATTTTCGTGATGCCTTCCGCCAGCGGAGACGAGGACGGCAGCGTCGCTGACATCGTCAATGCGAGCGACGTCCCGGTAAAGGTCACCGAGACCATGACCCTGGACGATTTCCTGGACAAGGTCCAGTTCGTACATATCGGGACCAATATGGTTCCTTATCTCGATCCTGAAGAGTTCCATAGCCTCGTTGAGGAGGACAGGCACCGCCAGGTGAAGGATTTCTCGGTTCATTACGGCCAGAAATACAAGTTCTCGGGCAAATACGGCTCGAATCTCATGGAGGAGGTTGCGAGATATGCCATGGTGGGAGGAACCATCGCGATGAGCCGCAAAGGCGATTTCGACGTGATCCACGCCCATGACTGGCTCACCTATATGGCCGGCATTGCCGCCAAGAGGATATCCGGCAAGCCGCTCGTGGTACATGTACACGCCACTTCCTTCGACAGGAGCAGCGACCAGAACATCGACACGAGGGTGTTCGAGATCGAGAAGCGCGGAATGATGGCTGCAGACAGGGTCATCACCGTCAGCGACCTGACCAGGAATATTGTCATAACAAAATACGGAATCGACCCTGCCAAGGTGGTCACTGTCCATAACGCGGTGGATTTCAGCGGCAGGAGCGAGATCCAGGTGGAAAGGGGAGTGAAAGACAAGGTGGTCACTTTCCTCGGACGTATCACTTTCCAGAAAGGTCCGGAATATTTCATAGAGGCTGCCGCCAAGGTCCTCAAGAGATGTCCTGACGTGCGTTTCGTGATGGCGGGAAGCGGAGACATGATGAACCGCTCCATCCGCCAGGTGGCCCGTCTCGGCATTTCCGACAGGTTCCATTTCACCGGATTCCTCCGCGGGGCCGAGGTGCAGAAGATGTTCGCCCTTTCGGATGTCTATGTGATGCCTTCAGTTTCCGAGCCGTTCGGAATTTCACCTCTCGAGGCCATGAGATCGGGCGTTCCGTCCGTCATCTCCCATCAGTCCGGAGCTGCTGAAATTCTCAAGTATGCCTTCAAGGTGGACTTCTGGGACGTGGATGCGATGGCAGACCAGATATATGCCCTCCTGAAGTATCCGGCACTTGCGGATTTCGCTTCAAAATATGGCTACGACGAGGTGAATACCCTCAAGTGGAACAACGCCGCCGCCAAGATAAAGAATGTATATGAATCAGTGACCAAGTAAATTGTAAAGATATGAAACCGTCAAAAAGCTTATGCCTGTATTTCCAGATTCACCAGCCGACAAGGTTGAGACTTTACAGGTTCTTCGATATAGGAAAAGACTCACATTATTATGATGACTTCACGAACCGCACGATTCTCAGGCGGGTTGCGGAGCAGTGCTATCTTCCGATGAACAGGCTTCTGCTCGACCTCATCAATGCCAACAAGGGAGCCTTCAAGGTGGCATTCTCCATATCCGGTTCGGCCCTCGAGCAGTTCGACAGATATGCTCCGGAGGTCATCGAAAGCTTCCGCAGGCTTGCCGATACAGGCTGTGCCGAGTTCCTCTGCGAGACCTATTATCATTCTCTCGCTTCCCTCGCATGCCCTGCAGAGTTCAGGCACCAGGTGCTCAAGCACAAGGCTGCCATCGAGCATTATTTCGGCGTGACCCCTGTGACCTTCAGGAACACTGAGCTCATCTACTCCGACGCGATAGGAGAGAGCGTGTACGAGCTCGGATTCAAGACAATGCTGACCGAAGGCGCAAGGCACATCCTCGGATGGAGAAGTCCGGATTTCATTTATTCCAATGACAGGCAGGAGGACTTGAAGATCCTGCTCAGGAACTACAAGCTCAGCGATGACATCGCATTCCGCTTCTCCAACAAGGGCTGGAGTGAGTGGCCCCTGACCAGTGACAAATATCTCACATGGCTGAAGAACGACATCAGGGACAAGGGTGATGTCATCAACCTCTTCATGGACTACGAGACCTTCGGCGAGCACCAGAGTGCAAGCACCGGAATCTTCGACTTCATGCGTTATCTCCCTCAGGCTGTGATAGATGACGGCACATTCAGGTTCGCGACCCCTTCCGAGGCAGCAGCAGCCCACAAGCCGGTGTCATCCCTCGAGGTCCTCGAGCCTATCTCATGGGCGGACGAGGAGCGCGACGTCACAGCATGGCTCGGAAACGAGCTCCAGCAGGAAGCCTACAACAAGCTCTACGGCCTTTACGAGAAAGTGGCCCTCATCAACGACCCTGCACTGTTCAATGACTTCGGACATCTCCAGGAGAGCGACCACTTCTATTATATGTGCACGAAATTCTTCTCTGACGGCGAGGTGCACAAATATTTCAACCCTTATGACACTCCTTACGAGGCGTTTATCAACTATATGAACGTTTTGAGTGATTTTATTATCAGGGTAAATGAGGAATATTCGACAACTAATGCTAAATTTGCAGTCCCAAACGCTGCGAATGATGCGGAATCGGCATCGGTGGCACCTGCGGAGACGGTAAAACCAGCTCCGAAGGCGCGCAAAACTGCTGCCAGGACTGCATCCGCAGCCAAGAAAGCCCCGGCGAAGAAGCCTGCGGCAGAAAAACCTGCCAAGGCCGTGAAGAAACCGGCGGCAAAACGAAGAAAGACTGAATAATGGCAACAACAGAATTGAACAGACTGGATTATTTGTTCGAGGTCAGTTGGGAAGTCTGCAACAAGGTCGGCGGAATATACACTGTCATTGCGACGAAATCCCTTTACCTCAAGTCTCAGTTGAAGAGACATCACATACTTATCGGACCGGATGTCTGGATGGATACGGATGCGAATCCTGATTTCCACGAAGACCCGCTTCTCTGGCAGGCCTGGCGTGTCGAGGCAGCCAAGAAAGGTCTCAGGCTCCGTATCGGAAAATGGAATGTTCCCGGAAGTCCTGTAGCCGTGCTTGTGGATTTCAAACAGTTCCTTACCGAACAGAACGCGATTCTCAGCGAGTATTGGGAGAAGTTCGGGGTGGATTCGATCACCGGCAACTGGGACTACAAGGAGTCGGCATTGTTCGGCTACGTATCGGGAAAGGTCATCGAGAGCTTTTACAAGTTCTTCCTCGAGCCTTCGGACAAGGTGGTGGCCCAGTTCCATGAGTGGCAGACAGGCGCCGGCCTGCTCTACCTGAAGTATACCGGTCTGCCGATTGCAACCGTCTTCACCACGCACGCTACTGTGGCGGGACGCTGCCTTGCGGGGAACAACATGCCGCTATATGACTCGATGGATTCATACAACCCGGACGAGAAGGCGCGCCAGTTCAATGTAATGGCGCTCCATTCCCTCGAAAGCAAGTCGGCGGAATATTCGGATGCGTTCACTACGGTGAGCGAAATCACGGCCAGAGAATGTGCGCATTTCCTCGGCAGGGAAGTGGACGAGGTGACGCCGAACGGATTCGAAAACAGTTTCACTCCGTCAACGGAGGAGGAATACCGGGACAGGCGCGCTGCCGCCAGGCTGAAACTCAGGCAGGTGGCAGCCGCGATGTCCGGGGCTCCGGTTCCGGAGGATGCGATACTGGTCGGCATTGGAGGACGTTACGAGTACAGGAACAAGGGAATCGACGTCTTCATCGATGCCGTGGACAAGATCCACAAGTCCGATTTCAAAGGCAAGAGCATCCACGCTTTCATAATGATTCCATCCGGCCATAACGGCGCGGACCGTGACCTCGTGTCCAAACTGGAGGGCAGGGGTGATGAGGCTTACACCACACAGGTGTCCCATTATCTCATGAATCCGGAATATGACATCATCACAAGGAGGTTCCGTGAGCTCGGCCTTGACAATTCAGCCGATTCCAATATCAAGATTTATTTCATACCGTCTTATCTCAACGGTAACGACGGTGTGTTCAACATGAAATACTACGACCTTATCATAGGTCTCGACCTGACATTGTTCCCTTCGTATTATGAGCCGTGGGGATATACACCACTTGAGAGCCTTGCCTTCAGGGTGCCTACCCTGACGACGAGCCTGGCTGGTTTCGGCCTGTGGGTGAGGGAACATTATGGCAAGGAGCACCCTGGCATCACAGTGGTGGAAAGGACCGACTCGAACTATTTCGAGGTCGTGGATGCCGTTGCAGCCCGTATTAGAGAAATAACACTTATCACCGACGAACAGCGTGAGGCCTATATGGCCAATGCCAAGGATGTGTCCAACATCGCATTATGGGAGAACCAGATACGCTATTATCAGGAAGCTTATTCAAAAGCTTTGGACAAAATCATCGCCGTGAAAGGCGCATTCCCAGAAACAAAAGAAAAACCAATTATGAAGTACGAAAAGCTACCAATCAACAACCCTTCCTGGAAAAGTGTTATGGTGACAAGGCACCTGCCGGATGCCCTGAAGGGACTCGAGACATTGTCCAAGAACCTATGGTGGTGCTGGAACGAGAGCGCCAAGGCTCTGTTCAAGTCCATTGACGCCAAAGTTTGGCACGATTCAGGACACAACCCTATGGCAGTCCTCGACGTTGTCAGCCTGAAGAGATTCAAGGCTCTTGCCGGAGATGCTGAATTCATGGCCCGCTATGAAAGCGTGATGAGGGAATTTGACGAGTACATGTCCCTGAAGAAAGAGCGCACTGCGCCGTCCATCGGATATTTCTGCATGGAATACGGCCTGGATTCGTCGCTCAGCATTTATTCCGGAGGTCTCGGCATCCTCGCCGGTGACTACCTCAAGGAGACCAGCGACATGAACGTGAACCTCGTCGCAGTCGGCCTGCTGTACCGTTACGGATATTTCACCCAGGTCCTCTCTGCACAGGGAGACCAGGTCGCAAGGTATGACGCCCAGAATTTCACGAAGATTCCTGCCGAGCCGGTGATGGACAAGGATGGCAACTGGATGACCACGAGCGTGGCATTCCCTGGCCGCAACATCACTGCGAGGATATGGAAGGTGGCCGTGGGCCGTACGGATCTCTATCTGCTTGATACTGACTATGAAGCCAATATTGACGAGGATCGTCAGGTGACATATCACCTCTACGGTGGAGATTGGGAGAACCGTCTCAAGCAGGAACTTCTCCTCGGTGTCGGCGGTATCCGCGCCCTCAGGAACCTGGGCCTTGACCCGCAGGTATATCATTGCAATGAGGGCCATGCCGCATTCATCGGCCTCGAGCGTCTCCGCGAATACATCGAGCAGTACAATCTGGACTTCCCTGAGGCAATGGAAGTCGTGCGCGCTTCTTCGCTGTTCACGACCCATACTCCGGTTCCTGCCGGCCATGACGCATTTGACGAAGGCCTTCTCAGGAAGTATATCGGACATTATCCTCAGCGCCTGAAGATTGACTGGGAGACGATGATGGGTCTCGGCAAGCTGAACGGCTCCGACCCTAACGAGAAATTCTCCATGAGCATCCTCGCCGCCAACATTTCACAGAACGTGAACGGCGTGTCCATGCTCCACGGAAAGGTCAGCCAGGACATCTTCGCTTCCATGTATCCGGGATATCTTCCGGAGGAGCTCCATGTAAGCTATGTCACCAACGGAGTGCATTATCCTACATGGGCAGCGAAGGAGTGGAAGGCTATCCATGCCAAGGTGTTCGGACCTGAGTTCCAGACACATCACTATGACAAGAAATGCTTCGAAGGCATCTACAAGATAGACGACGAGGAGATCTGGAACACGAGGAAGGAGCTCAAGACCACCCTCATCAACGTGGTCAAGGAGAAACTCTCCAACCCTTCCGTGACGAATCATTATTCTCCTAGCGAGATTGTCACCATCAAGGAGACCCTCCGCGATGACGTGCTCACCATCGGTTTCGCAAGGCGTTTCGCGACTTACAAGAGGGCAACCCTCCTCTTCACCGACCTCGACAGGCTCAGCGAGATAGTGAACAACCCGGACATGCCGGTACAGTTCCTCTTCGCCGGCAAGGCACATCCGGCCGACAAGGCAGGCCAGGATCTCATCCGCAGGATTGTCGAGATTTCCAAGGACGAGAGGTTCATCGGCAAGATCGTGTTCGTGCCGGGATATGACATTTCCCTCGCCAAGAGGCTCGTACAGGGTGTCGATGTGTGGATGAACAACCCGACCAGGCCTCAGGAGGCTTCCGGAACTTCCGGAGAGAAGGCAGCCATGAACGGCGTGATGCATTTCTCCGTCCTCGACGGATGGTGGGTTGAAGGTTACAAGCAGGGAGCCGGATGGGCTCTTCCTCAGGAAAGGACCTACGACGACCAGCACTATCAGAATGAGCTTGACTCCGCTACAATCTACACGACTATCGAGAACGAAATCGCTCCGCTCTATTATGACGTGGACAAGAAGACCGGACGTTCTGCAGGCTGGATCGAGTATATCAAGAACACTGTGGCCCAGGTTGCATGCAATTTCACCACCAACAGGATGCTGACTGACTATGTGAACCAGTATTATGTTCCGCAGGCCGGGCGTGCAGGAATGATGGTGGCTGACAATTTCAGCAAGGCCCGCGAGATTGCGGCATGGAAGAAGGTTGTCCGCAGGGAGTGGCCTTCAATCGAGGTCATCTCCTACACCCAGCCGGATTCTTCATATACCCTTTCATCGAACAGCATGTTCAATGCCGAGGTTGTCCTCAATATCGGAAGCCTCGACCCTCAGGATATCGGCGTCGAGATGCTCTTCGCTGTCACGGACAACAAGGGCAAGCTCCATATCCAGGACAGGTGCGATTTCGCAGTGGTCAGCTCGAAGGACGGAGTAGTCACATATCAGGCGTCCATCCTTCCGGAGCGTACCGGAATGTATCAGGTGGCGGCAAGAATTTATCCTAAGAATCCTGCCCTGCCGCACAGACAGGACTTCGGACTCGTAAGATGGTTATAGCGACCGGATTTTTCGACGGTGTCCATCTTGGACACCGTTTTGTTTTGGGACAGCTCGTGGATGCTGCCCGGGAACGTGGTGACTGGAGCATGGTCGTCACGTTCTGGCCTCATCCGCGCAATGTCCTGCAGGATGACGCCAGGAATCTACGCCTTCTCACCACGATGGAGGAAAAGAAACGGCTACTTACCGAAATAGGAGTGAACTATATCCAGGTGATTCCGTTCTGCAAGGATTTCAGCCGTCTCACCACGGAGGAATATCTGAGGGACTGCATAATGGACCGGTTCGGGGGACGTACCGTGCTTCTCGGCTATGACAACCGCATCGGCTCCGACTTGTGCAATCCGGAACAGACCGCTGAAATAGCACGCAGGCTCGGGCTTGAGGTCATCATGGCTGAAAGCTGCAAAGGGCAGGACGGGGTGGTGATAAGTTCCACGAAAATCCGTTCCATGATAGCATCCGGCAGGATAGAGGAGGCCAATGCGATGCTCGGATACGAATACCGGCTTCACGGTGTAGTGGTTGCCGGCAACCGTCTCGGACGCACTCTCGGATTCCCTACGGCCAATATGCAGCTTTATGAACCCCTGAAGCTTATCCCTGCGGCCGGAGTGTACCTCGTGAAAGTGGAGACGTTGGGCCGCAATCTTTACGGGATGTGCAATATCGGTGTGCGGCCTACGGTCGGGACTGGCAATGCAATGACGGTGGAGACCAATATCTTCGGTTTCGACGAGGATATATACGGCCTCGATATCAGCCTGTCTTTCATCAGGAAGATACGCGACGAAGTGCGTTTCCCGAATCTCGAGTCATTATCCGCCCAGCTTGCACGTGACCGTGAAACATGTCTCGGCATCATCGGAGGCTGATTTGTTTTGAAGTTTGAAGAAAATTGCTAATTTCGCAGTGTCCGCGGTGTCTGCCGCTCCGGATGCTGCGGATTTGCATAAGGGAGCATAAACGTTGAGATATGGACCTGTATGATATTTTCCTGATTGTCCTGATTGTCCTCATATTCGTTCCGCAGGCTATCGCCCGCAAGTTCCTGGAAAAAAGCGGGAGGACTCGTCCGGAGATTACACTCCCGGAGTTCGAAGATGATGAGGAACTCTCCGAAGAACTGGAAGACATAGCTGATCCTGTTGCGGAACCTGCCATTGTGCCGGCAGTTCCTATGCCGAAACCTGCATCGGTGCCTGCTCCGGTTTCTGTACAGCCATCACCTGCAGCCCCTGCCAAAGTCGTTCCCCGGATTCCCGCCGCTGAACGGCCAGCTTCGCCCGAAGAAACCGGAAAGTTCACGGTGGACCCGAAGGAAATGATTCTGTATTCGGCCATTATGGAACCCAAGTTCAAGGACATTTAGGTGCGGATTTATTTTTCTTATTTCTGGAATTTAATTATCTTTGTATAAACGAACAGGGTTCTGTCATAACGGCAGAACTCGTTTTTAGTTATTTTTAGGTTAATATAATAATTATGGCAGAGAATCATTACATGACCCAGGAAGGTCTCGACAAACTCAAGAAAGATCTTGCTGAAGCGCTGGCCCAGCGCCCGGTGATCTCCGCTGCTATTGCGGAGGCGAGAGAGAAAGGGGATTTGTCGGAAAATGCTGAATATGACGCAGCCAGGGACGCACAGGCGCTTCTGGAGTTGAAGATAGCCAATCTCAAGAATCTTGTGGCCAATGCCAAGGTCATCGACGAGTCGCAGATCGGTACTGACCGTGTCCAGATGATGAACAAGGTCAAGGTAGAGAACATGGCGATGAACAAGATCATGGAATTCACCATCGTAGGCGAGACCGAGGCTGATTTCGCACACGGCAAGCTGGCGGCCACCACCCCTATCGCGAAGGCCCTTCTCGGACATTCCAAGGGAGACGTGGTCGAGGCGAAGGTTCCGTCTGGCATCATGAAATTCAAGATACTGGATATAACATTGTAGAATATGCCGACAATATTCACCCGTATCGCCAAAGGCGAAATACCTTCATACAAGGTAGCTGAGAACGAGGATTTCTATGCCTTCCTTGACATTGCCCCTCTCGTGAAGGGGCATACACTCGTTATTCCTAAGAACGTCGAGGATGACTATATTTTCCATTTGGACGACAAGACATATCTCGGGCTTTGTGCCTTCGCCAAGAAGGTCGCTGCCGCGGTTCAGGCTGCCGTCCCTTGCAAGCGCGTAGGCGTATGTGTGCTCGGGCTTGAGGTCCCGCATACACATATCCACCTGATTCCTCTCCAGCAGGAAAGTGACGTGGACTTCCGCAGGGAGAAACTCAAGCTTTCGCCGGAAGAATTCCAATCCATAGCAGATTCAATACTCGCTGAATATGAGAAATTATAGACTATCAGGCATTGCGGCCGTGGTTTCGGCCATCTGTGTGGCATCATGTACCGGTTCAGCCCGTATAGAGGGCACTGTGTCCGATGCACCTTCCTCAGAGGTCATTGTCAAGCTCTTGGATGTGAACCGCTACCAGGTTCTCGATACTGTTCCGGCGGATGCTTCGGGCCGTTTCAGATATAAGTTGAAGGTGGAGAAAGGCCAGCCGGAGTTCGTATATCTTTTCCACAACGATACGCGCATCGCATCCCTGCTCCTCCAGTCGGGTGACAAGGTGAAAGTCACGGCAGATACACTCGGAACATATTCTGTATCAGGCTCCGACGAGACTCAGAAGCTCATGGAGGTGGAGAAGGACGAAGCCGAGTTCTCGAACAAGATGCTCGCAGCTTCAGACAGGCTCCAGGACCTTGATCCGGCATCTGAAGAGGCTGCTGCACTCAAGCGCAAGATGAGCCAGGATTATGTAGATTACTATCGGGGAAGAGTGAAGTATATCCTTTCCAACTCGCATTCACTCACTGTGATACCGGTTCTTTACCAGGTAGTGGGGGAGAGCCTCCAGGTCTTCGGCCAGGCCACCGACGCGATTCATTTCAAGAATATGTCGGATTCGCTCAGTACCGTGTATCCGGATTCTAAATATGTGAAGGCGCTCCAGAAGGAAGCAACGAGAAGGCAGCAGCTCCTGAGCCTCAGCGCGCGGATCAGCAATGCCGAGGAAGCCGGTTTCCCGGATCTCAATATGCCTGACATCAACGGAAAGAAGATCAAGCTCAGCAGCATTGATTCAAAGGTGGTGATGCTGTATTTCTGGACTTCGGCGGATGCTGCCCAGACCATGTTCAATACTGACGTGATGCTTCCTGTATATAAGGACTATCATTCCAGGGGACTTGAAATCTACGGCGTCTGTGCGGATACCGACAAGGCTGCGTGGGCTTCCGTGGTCAAGAACCAGAACCTGCCATGGGTCAATGTATGTGACGGTAACGGTTCCGCTTCACCGGCCATTGCGTTATACAATGTCCAGGCACTTCCGGTTTCTTACTTCATCGTTGACGGCAAACTGGTAGCCTCCGATGTGAAGGATGAGGCCTCGCTACGCAAGTTCCTGAATTCCAAGTTGTAAGAGTAAAAATCTCCTGATAATGCAATCGGCTGTTGGGTTTCCGGCAGCCGGTTTTTTATTTGAATCCCTACCGGGCCATCGGCATAAAAGAGGACTGTCCCGCATTTCACAACGCAGGACAGTCGCAATTCTAACCTAAAACTTAACCTATGAAAAAACTATTCGATAGGACATATTGCAATATCCATGCCCGACAGAAATCTTTTCTTGCCATAAAGGATTCAAATTTGACCTTTTTCGGTACAATGGCATGGAAAAATGGAAATCATCCGTTATTTTCCGGCCTCTTCTGCAGCTTTCTCTGCAGGAGCTGCGGCCGTCGTGTCTGCCGGAGCAGGTATGGAGGACGGATCCAGCTTTACTGATATAATCCTGACATCTGACACAGGTCTGTCACGCTGGTCTGTGGCTACCTGCGCAATCTTGTCAATCACGTTAAGGCCATCGACAGTCTCACCGAACACCGTGTATGCTCCGTCAAGCTGTGCGCAGGCATTCTCATCCTGTACGAGATAGAACTGTGAACCTGAGCTCTCCCTTGCAGGATTGGCTGCATCCCCGCGCCTTGCGGCTGCGAGAGCGCCCTTCTTGTGCCTGTATTCAGGAAGAATCTCTGCAGGAACAGTATATCCCGGGCCTCCCTGGCCGTATTTTGCGACCATCGACGTGTCCTTGGTGTAAGGATCTCCACCCTGGATCATGAATCCGTTGATGACCCTGTGGAAGAGGAGCCCGTCATAGAATCCTGACAGTGCGAGTTTCTCGAAATTCTCCCTGTGCTTCGGGGTGTTCTTGTAGAGTTTGACCTTGATAATGCCGAGATTCGTGGTAATTACGAACACCGGCTCAGCCTCGAGCTTGCCGATCATCTCCTCGGCATCTTTCTGTTTCTGAATCATTTCCGCTTGTTTTAATGAATCCAACCTGGCCTGTTCAGCGGCCTTTTCCGCCTCGGCCTTTTTTGCGTTGCTGCCGCAACCTGCCGCGATGCAGACTACAGCGGCGGCGCAGAGAGATTTGAATAATCCGTGTGTCATATTGATAATAATTTTGGTTCTGATGCGTACAATATGCGCCAACGTTCATATTGGCTTCCAAAAATAGCAAAAATTTCATTAATTTTGCCTCCTGATTCATATTCCTATGGCAAATCCGTTGAAACAACTCGCCGGGGAAACCGCCGTGTACGGCCTCAGCACCATCCTCGCAAGGATAATAAACTTCCTCTTCGTCCCGTTCTACACGCGACTCCTGACCACTGCAAGCTATGGCGTGGTCACGGAATTCATGGCCTACATAGCCGTGCTCCAGGTAGTCCTCGTACTCGGACTTGAGACCGGATGCTTCAACTTTGCCAACCGTGAAGGCGTCAATCCGAGGAAGGTCTATTCCAATGCTCTCGCGGCCGTCTTCGGGACCAGTTTCTCCTTCCTTGCCCTCATGGTCCTTTTCAGGGAACAGATATCGTCAGCCCTCGGCTATCACGGATTCGGGAACTGCATAATATATGTAGGCGGAATCCTTGCGCTGGACTCCATAACGGCCATCCTTTTCGCCAAGCTCAGGCAGGAACACAAGGCTTTCAAATTCGCCATCTTCAAGACAGTCAAGATATTGACGGAGACGGCCGCCAACATGGTCCTCTTCTTCTGGTATCCGTCCCATTCCGCCGGATGTGCTCTCAATCTCGTCTCGCAGACCCCGGATTTCACCTATGTGATATTCGCCATTTTCATAAGCAGCGTGGTCTGCGGCATACTCTTCATCCCGGACCTGCTCCGCTTCTCATTCGAATTCGACGCCCGCCTGCTCAGGCAGATGCTCTCATATTCAATACCTTTGATGATTGCGTCCCTCCCGGGAATAGTCAACGACTTCCTCGACAGGATACTCTTCCGCTATTTCGATACGGATCCTGAGGCCTGGCGCTCCAGCCTCGGAATATTCCAGGCGGCTGTCAAACTGTCCGTGATAATGAACCTTTTCATCCAGATGTTCAGGTTCGCGGCCGAGCCGTTCTTCTTCCAGCGGGCCAGGGACAAAGGCTCCAGGCAGCTCTATGCCATTGTCATGGACTTCTTCACCGCATTCTGCGGCCTGATTCTGCTCGGGGTTTTCCTGTATCTTGATATTTTCGCCCTCGTCCTCGGCAAGGATTTCCGTTCCGGAATGGGCGTGGTGCCGATAATGCTCTTGTCCTACATGCTCCTCGGGATGTTGTTCAATGTCTCGATGTGGTACAAACTCTCGGGCAAGACGAACATGGCAATATGGATAACGATGGCCGGACTCGTGGTGACGGTGATTGTCAATGTGGTGTTCATGCCGAGATTCTCGTTCTGGGCTGCGGCCTTCGGACATCTTGCGAGCTATCTCGTGATGTTCGTCATCAGCGCCGTACTCGGCAATAAATACTATCCCGTTCCTTACAGCTGGAAAAGGATATTGTCCCTGATGCTTTCCATAGCGGTCATCTGCGTGGCTACATTATTGATTGACAGGGAGTTCTTCCAGGGAATCGCACCGGGGGCGGTCCCTGCCGGGAAAATCCTGGTGAAACTCGCCGTGCATTCAGTCCTGCTTATAGTTTATCTGGCGGTAGCCGCATTCATCCTCAAGGGAAGATACAGGCAGGCGCTGAATCCTGAAGCCTGAAGAGGTCTCCTCAGTCAATTCTCCTGAACTCCTGGACGTATTCCGGGGAGTCGTAAGCGGTCCATACCATCGAATCCACGGTCAGGTCGCTTATCACGTATCTGTGGCTCCAGAAGCCTGCATCGTGGTCATACACTCCGTCTATCACGGCGCCGCGCTCCACTTCGATGGTCAGGCTGTAACGTCCAGTGACAGTGTGCGGTATGTCCTGGAAACTGTCGAAATTCTGCACAATCGTGAAAGTCTCGTCGTTCCTTACGAGCTCGATGTTCATGAAAGTGCCTTCCTCGAGAGCGTTCCCGTTCAGTTTCACGAGCTCCCATTTACCCGAGATATTGTTCTTGTTCACTTCCAGGTACACCGGCCCGGTCTCCTCGTCTTTCGAGCAGGCTATGGCGGCCGTCAATGAAATTATGGCGCAAATGAATAATCTTCCAAGTTTCATATTATAATTATTCAATAATAGTTTTATCTTTCGCAAGTCGCAAATTATTGCTTTGCTGCCACGAAGGCATTTACCTTCAGGGTTGCAGCAGGATTCCGGTTCTCTCCGGTATATATGAAAATCTTCCGCACGAATCTGCCCGGATGCCCTTTCGGATTGTATATTGCTCTTATCCTTGCCGTCTCACCAGTTTTCACCAGTTTCGTCCCGCATTCAGCCGTCAGGCAGGAGCAGGTCGAAACCAGTCGGGAAATCAGGATGCTCTCAGTCCCGGTGTTCGTCACCTTGAACTCAATCGTGTCGGGGGAGTCCGACTCGTTCATCTCGATCTTGCATTCCGTCCTGTCGAACCTCAAGAATGCCGAATCTGCGCAATGCCGCGGGGATGAGACCTCCATGAGCCTCTCCTTCGGGACGAGTTTCATCTGCCCCGACACGGCCTGCGGAACCAGCAGCGCGACCAGCAATATGAGATTCAGTCTCAAAGCCATCCCTCTCCGGCTGTTTTCGCCTTTACAGTGATCACGAAGTCATTCTTCCTTCCGTCGCTTGCAGTCACGGTTGCTGCGGTCTGGCCTGCCTTGAGCCCTTTCACAGTCAGCTTCCCGCCGGCCACGGATGCGGACGCTATGGACCCGTCCTTGACGCTTACACTATATGTAAGTCCGTCACCGTCAGTGAAATATCTTGAAGGAACAAGAGTGGCGATGCCGCCCTCGGCCACCAATACGTTAGGGAATGACATCGCTGCCCCGCTGCCTTCTATAGCTTTCAGGAAATTGTATGCATTCACCTGGCCGCTTCCCATCTTGCCGGTGTAGTCATTCAGGTCCATTGACTTGAAATGATTGTCCCCGAGCTCAGCCACGTATTTGTAATAATATTTCGGTGCATCGGTATTCCAGAATCCTTCCACCGGAGTCGAGCTGGAATAAAGCAGGTCCACGATTTCATCAGCCTTGAAATGCTTCCTCAGCTGTGCTGCGTAGGACAGTCCGAGAGCCACTACTCCGGACACGTGAGGGCAGGCCATTGACGTACCTTCCATGTAGCCGTAGCCGCTTTCGCTGATGTGTAGCGGAAGAGTGGAGAGAATGCAGCCCACCGAGCCCCTGTTCTCACCTTCTCCATATTCATAATAATAATCCTGGTCTCCTCCCGGGGCACATATTGTAGTTCCCGGGCCGTAATTCGTATATACTGAAGGAGTGAAGTCCCCGGCAGTAGCTGCTACTGACACGAAATCCTTGTAAGCCCCCGGATAGCCTGCTGCAGGAGCATCTTCGTTGCCTCCGGCGAATATTGCGATTCCGCCTTCTATAACGCCGTCAGGTGAGCCCGCATTGTGGATGAAATAATCCAGGGCCTTGGCCTCCAATACATTGTCCTTCATCCAGGTTTCGTCATCCCCGTACTGCGGAGTCCATTCGTAAGGGTTGGCAGCACCTGAGACATAGCCCCAGCTGCACTGCAGGATCACAGCCCCGTTGTCCGCAGCATATTTGATGGCTCGTACTTCGTCGAGAACCGTGCCTGCATATTGTCCGGAGAAAATCTGGCAGGACATTATCCGGACTCCCGGTTTAGTTCCGTTACCTCCAGCTATACTGCTGATTCCCAGGCCGTTATTGTTCACGGCTCCGATTACTCCGGCCACGTGGGAACCGTGTCCCGTATCCGAAAGGTTGTCAGTCGAGATGACTCCCGTGCCCCTTGCGAAATTGAATCCGTAATAATCTCCTGCATATCCGTTCCCGTCATTGTCCTCGTGCGAGCGCCAGATCTCGTCTTCATTGACCCACATGCAGCCCGCGAGGTCTGGATGTGACCAGTCCACACCTTCGTCCAGCACGGCAACGATTATGGAAGGGTCTCCGGTGCAGAGATCCCAGGCTTTCTCCACCTGCACGTCAGCGTCCTTGACGAACTTGGTCTCCTTCAGGGTGCCGTCGTTTATGAGGCTCCACTGGTAAGGAAGCAGCCCGTCATTGAACCTTCCTGAAGATGCGGCTTTGACCGCCGGCACGCTCATCGGAACGGATTTGCCGCTGTAGGCCCTCTTCAGCTGTCGGTTGTACTCCACGCGGCTGACCTCGCCGAGGGCTGACAATTCGGAAGCGGCCTTTGCCAATGACGTCTTGCCGTCAAATCTCACGAGATACCACAGATGCAGCCCGGCCTTGCGTGCAGCCTCCTCGGTGCGCCTGTCTTCGGGGAAAACCCTCTCGATTTCATATCCGTCGAGAAGTGAGAGCACCTCGTCCACGGTGCTGATACCGCTCCGTGTGGCAGGACCTGCAGGACCGCTCTTGGTGAGCCCTGCCTTGTCGAGAAGCTCTGCGGCACTTTCGCTGAACCTGATGAGAAGTTCGCCTTCCACCGCGCCTTCAGTGATGCCGGGTACCTTTCCGCTATCCGGAACGGGCTGTCCGACTTCAACCGAGCAGGAGAAGACCATTGCCAGGATGCCCGGCACCAATGTACTGTATATTGCTTTTCTCATACTCTATTCCTCCTCCACAATATTGGCTGGGTTGTATTTCTTGTTGACATATTCCTTGTAATAGTAATCGAGGTTCGCCGGCTCGTTCGTGAATCCGCAAAGGTTGCCGTCGAGGTCTTTTCCGTCCTGAGGGAATACCAATGAGAACGGAATCCACAGGTCCAGCTTCGGATGGAAGAGCAGCCAGTCCGGAATCTCGCCTGAGAGCCTGTTCAGGTTCACTGAGAAAAGGTCGGTATTCGGGAGAACCTTCGGCAGCCCTATCAGCCTTGACGGCAGGGTGTCGCAGGCATTGACCTCGGCCTCTGTCCACCTCGGGATGTCCGGGTCGTCCTCGAAGTCCGGGATTGAGCCCTGGAGATAGTTCACGGAAAGCCTGAGGGTGTCGAGAGAAGACCATTTCAGCAGTCTTGAAGGGAAGGAGCGCTTTCCTGTACCGTCCTTCTTGCATTCGTCTATGAATCCTCCCAGGTCCTCCTTGACAGAGTTGCTGAGATCATAGATTGTGCTCCTCGTGTTCGCGTTCATTATCAGCGCGGTAAGCTTCGGGAAATTCTTCTCGTCGATTATGTCCGGAATCGTCTGGAAATTGTTTCCGCTCAGGTCGAGGTACTCGAGATTGCTCAGATTCTTGAATTCCTCCGGCAGGCTCACGAGTCCGTATGCGCTGATGGTCAGCTTCCTGAGCTGGCTCAGCTCGCAGATGAACTGTCCCGGGTCGAGGTCTTTCAGGAACGTGTTGGAGTTGCTGAAGAAATATAGTTCCTCGGCTGCGGTGAGATATTTCACCTGGAACGGCAGTCCTTCATTGGTCTCGAAGAGGAAGAACGATGCGGAGCGCACACGGCCCTTGTTCTTTCCGGATTTCCATACTGTCACGCCGGTCCAGTGCTCCATCTTCTCGGCAGTCTCGAATTCCCTCCAGCAGCCGAGTGCCCTGCTTATCGCGATGAGGGCGAGGGAATCGCCTTTCACGCCGATCTCGATAGGCTCTGCACTGAGCTGTTTCACGATGATACCGTCATTGGCAGGAACCTCGATTCCGCTGTCTTTCGGGACAAGCCTGACTGACGTGCTCCTGTCTTGCTGGCGGACATTGAGATTCCACTTGAAATCCAATGTTACCGTCCTCGGCCTTGCGCCCCTGTCGAGTACCAGTTCCGGCATCCTGCAGCTCAGCCATGAGGCATCCTGCTCCGGGATTTTCACTTCGAAAGGCACATTGCTCCTGACCTTGACCGAGAAATGTCTTTCATTCAGGGGGGCATAGCTCGCAATCTGCATCTCACCCATGTCCGGGCTTATCTCGTAGCTGAATCCTTCCTGCTTGACAGTGAAGTCCTTGCGCTCTCCGGAAGATACAGTCTCGATACGTACAAGACCTTCCCTCGGAGTCACTGCGAGGGCTGAGTCGATGATGATCCTGCATTCGGCAGAACCGACACCGTTGGCCGGGGAAACCGTAATCCAGGGCTCCTGTGTCTTGGCCACCCAACTTTCCGTGGAGGTCACCTTCACTGTCCGCACCCCGCCGGCTGCGTCGATGGCAATGTCCCCTCCGTCAAGCCCGAAAGCGGTGTTCTCTTCCTTGCATCCCGCAAGGAGTGCCGGAATCAGGAAAAATGCTGATAATCTGTATATTTTCATTTTCATAATTCGAAATTAGTCCAGAGCAATGTAGTCACAACCCCTGATGTCCTGGGTCTTGTCGTAAATTAGGTAGTAGGCCCCGGCCGCATAGGCGTAGCAGATGTCCGAAGCATCGAAGACTATCTCGGGATTGTCACTGATGTCGAGGTAATATATCAGCGTCGATATCGTGTCGGAAATCTTTCCGAGATTGTTCGAGCCGATATAGAATCCGCGGAGGCCCTTGTGATTGTAAAGTCCTGTAGGCCACTCGGAAAGGCATCTCTCACCGTTCACGTTGCGCTGGCCCCTGATTCCGAACACTGTCAGGTATCCGCTGTCGAGAGGCTCGAACGGGAAGGATGCGAACCTGTTGTAGGACAGGTCAATTCCGTACAGATAAGGGATGTTCACGGCGTTCATCTCTGCCGGAAGGTCATCCAAATGGTTGTATGACAGGTCGATGGACCTGATGTATTTCACGTTCTCGCCCGTAAATGAGCCCTTCGGGAAATTGTCGAGCGAGCATCCCCTGAAAGAGAGGTTTGCCACGACTGATTTGGATTCCGCGAGGCAGGTCGGATAGGTGGTGAGCTCCGGATTGTTGTTCAGGGTGAGAGTCTCCACCTTCAGTCCCTTGTAACCGTTCCCGGCATTCTGGAAACCGGAGATATGGTTGTAGGAGAAATCCACTGAACCCATCACATAGACGGACTTGGCTGAGAAAATATCCGGGAATTCCGTGAACAGATTGTTCTTGACGGAGAATGTCTCCACGTCGTCCATCTTGAAGAACAGGCCGTTCTCGTCCACAGGCATCGAGGAGAGCCTGTTATTGTCCAGATAGAGCTGGACGATTCCGATTTCCTCTCCGAATGCCTCCGTGATTTCCTCGATTTTGTTGTTAGAGAGGTCCAGCAGGCCGAGCTTCTTCATGTTCTTGATGGATGCGCCGTCGACTTTCGTGAGATTGTTCTGGTTCATGTACAGAATCTGGATGTTCCCGGCAGCTGCCCCGTTTGCGAAGCAGTCAAGCGCCCTGGCGGCCTCCTCTGAATTCCATTGGAGATTGTTGGCAATGTTGACCGAGACGAGGGCCGGCATTTCCCTGAGCGATTCAGGAACCGTCAGCATCTTCGGGCAATTGTATATTTCCAGGTCGGTGAGGGAAACCAGTCCTCCGAGCGTGTTCGGCAGGGTGGACAATTCACCGTTGGCGACATAAAGCTTCTCGAGCTTGGACAGAGTTCCGATTTCGTCAGGAAGGGACCTGAGCCCGTTGCAAAGCTTGCCGTGCACCATGTCCATAGGGCGGATGAGCATCCTTCCCGTGCCTTTCTCGATTATTTCATCTTCCTTCATGGAAGTGTAAAGGTCAATCTCAGGAATATGTATGTCGTGCTCCAGAAGGGCGCGTGCCACAGGTTCCGAGAGCTGTGTGGCAGGGTGGACGAGACGGAGATATTCCTTGTGCCGTTCCATCCTGTCGCTTCTGCCCGATCCCGGCTGGACGGTCGGGTCGTATTCGAGCAGATTATAGTCGTTGTGGGTGCCGAGATAAAGCTCCACGAGCTCGCTCAGCTGGCCGATGGCAGGGGAGAGGTCGCCCCTGAATCCGAAATCGCTGATGTTGATCAGGGCTACGCGGCCGTTGGCATGGAGCTGGACTCCCGGCTGGTCTCCCCAGAGGTCAGGATCCTTGTTGAAATTCCAGTTGGTCCCTGCAGACCAGTCCTGTCCGCTGTAATACCAGTTGCTTCCGTCGAGGGACTCCCATATTTCCTTGAGGGCGAAATAGTCCTTCAGATATTCGTCTGATTCCCTGAGCGTTACCGGTACTTTGGCCTCTGCCGTCTTGTTGTCCGTCACCGTGAAACCGGATGATTTCACAGATGAACTGTTCTCGAGCAGCTTCCTGCCCGAATCGTAAAGTGTGTATGCGTCAATGACATAGCTTCCCGCCTTCAGAGAGACGAGCGTGTCGCATGCGAGGGTTGAGGTGAGATATCCCTTCGGATTCTCCCCGCTGTCGTCGTAATCGACGGAAAAATCCGTGTGCAGCCTGTTGAATGAAGTCTTGACCCCGGTAGCCGTCTCCTTGACCGTGATGTCGGCATACGAAACCTCGTCGAAGGTATATTCCCTCGTCGCGGCCCTGGTGGCCGGTTCGAAATCCTTCACGAGGGTGAACCTGGCCTTTCCTCTCGGAGTGACCTTGGCCAGGATGTCCCTGACAGTCAGTCCTCCGGGTACCACTGTGAAGGAACCGGACTCGCCTCCGTTGTAGATTTCCCCGTCAAGACGGTCGAACAGGGTGAACGCGTTCACCTTGTATTCGCCGGCCACGAGCTTGAGCTTTTCGCTGCGCAGACCGTACTCCGCCGCCTCGTCGTCCGAAGCGGAAACAGTCAATGTCTGGGAAATCTGGATGTCCCCGTACTGTAGCATCACCATGACCTTTGCGGCATCTTTCAGGTAGTCCAGTTCGGGCACCACGGCCTTCGTCCCTTCATAGGACGCTTCCTTGTACAATTTGAATTGAACATAACCATAGTCCTTCTCCCGGTTGTCCGGAGCCTCCTCCTTCGCGCAGGAGAACAGCAGTGCGGACACCGCGGCCAGGGCCATGAGAATATGATATTTCAGTGACTTCATATCTAACTGTGCTGTAATCTTTTAAAACTCAATTCATTATAGTTTCATTCATGCTATTTTAGTTGGTCCTTGTGCAAACGAGTACACCCAGGACATCCCAGCTGGCAGAGGCGAATACGAAATAGTCGGACTTGCCGACCTCAGCCATGTCCACCAGGATCTGGGTGCTGCTCATCATCTCGTAGGTCAGCCAGTAATTGGCAATAGGACCCTCTGTTGCATCATCCCAATTGTTCCATGCAGCACCGTTTACAGGCTCGCAAGGGCAGTTCACCATTGCCATTGCAGGAAATTCTCTGGTGTATTTGAGTTCGTAGATGTTGTTCTCGTCAACACCGTAGAAGAATCCCTTGATTTCGCTCATGAGCGGTCCGGTGTATTTCTCGAGTGTGGCACCGCTGACATAGTCAGGATATGCAAATGAGAATGGAGCGCTTCCTGTAGCCGCATTGTCGTAGATGAGATGGATAGCCGCGAAGTTCACCATGTTGGCGTCTTTCAGGACGATGATGCAGCCTTTGCCCGAAGCGACGGACTCGCTGATATAAACGGTGATTCCGTTCATCGCTCCTTCCACTTCGAACGAACCGTCTGTAATAGGGTTGCCGTCAGTGTCCGAATAAATCTTGCAGTTTGCAGGTGTTGCTCCTGTGTTGAATGTAACGTATGGGCTGGAGACTGTGGCCTCGTAGATATTTGAGGTGGAGAACTCGCTGTTGATGAACCAGTAAAGGTCGGAAGACTGGGACATAGGCTCCACTGTACCGTTGCCGTAAACGATGGAGATGCCGTCCGAGCCGCCGGAAGAGGTCTCGTCGTAGATGCAGTAGAGTCCGGCCTTGGCCTTTTCGTCTGCACCGTAGAGTACGATGAATGACTCTGGCCTGTCAGCGAATTGATTGGTGAACTTGTCAGGATCCATGGTTGCACGGCCCTTGAGATTGTTCCCGAAGAGGGTGAAAGTGAGCCAGTAGCTGTCGACCTCGCTGTCGCCCAGAGGCATTGCATCGTAGTCGAATACCTTGTATGATGCCACTTCCTCACTGAAAACGAGGACCGCATCCGCCCACTTGTCGCTGTAGGTGAGGGTATAGATATTGTCCGTGCCAAGCTTGCTCTCATACCATCCGCCGCTTGCGGCTTTCTCGAGAGTTGCCATATAGACATCGTCAGGATTGTCGGAAAGGGTGATGAAATCGCCTTTCACTCCGGCTCCCTGGGAAAGTCTGCCGATGCAATATCTGGTGTATTCTTCCTTGAATCCGCAATTAGGGTCATTCTCGTTGCATATATCGGTAGCCTTGATTCCGGCGAGGGATGCAGGGAAAATGAAGATGTCCGCGAATCTCTCGTCTCCGGTGTTGGCCTGAGGCCTGATCTCCACTGTGAGATTCTGGAGGGCTGCATTTTCGGAGTCACTGCTTATTGCAATGTCAATCCAGCTTGCAAACTCGGTGTCATGCCATTCTCCGTCCCAGCCGAGAGCCTTCACGACAGCTCCTTTTGCTGCAAGCGCATAAGCGATGCCAGGGGAGTCAGCATAGCCTCCGGTAGGCATAAGCCTCTGTCCCTCAGCATTGAATGTAAGTTCAGTGGCATCCACCTCCATCCTGTCTGCAAATGCAGGAAGGGTAATCTCGAATTCCACTGCTATGTCAGGGTTGGACGCATCCAGGAATTTTGCAGTCTCTGTCTTGCCTGCGGCAAGGGCTTCGGAAAGTTTCGCCTTGAGAAGAATCTCCTCTGAACCAGCCTCGCCTTCGTTCTTGTCGGCCTCGATCCAGTCAGGAAGGGCCACAGTCCAGGCATAGTTGGAGATGACCTTTACAGGGATTGCGTACTCGGTCCTGCCTGAGAATGTTATCAGCTCGGCAGCAGAAACGCTCTCTCCATAAATGTAGGCTCCGTTCTCCTTTGCGAAATCAAATTCACTCGCTGAACCGGTATGAATCTCGAAACTCCTCTCAAGCGCGAGCCTGGTGATTTCCGCAACTGCCTGGGTCTGGCCTCCCATGGTGAGGTTCACGGTGCAGACCCTGTTCACGTCAAGTTCCTCGTTCTCGGAGAATGTCACCTTGATGACCACGTCACCGGCAGCACCCGAGATCTTGTTCTCTTTCAGACCGGCGTCGTCGAGCCAGAAATAGTTTCCGGCACCCTCCCCGGTAATGCTTGCCTCCCAGTCCATGTTCGGGCTGAGCGGAATTTCAACGCTTTCTCCCGCCTGAACGGTCTTCTTCACCATTTCAGCAGGGAAGACTGGCTGGACAGTCTCTTCCTTGTCGTCGCAGGAGCTGGCAAGAGCAGCCACGCCGAGCAGGGCCAATACTGATTTCCAATAAAAAGTTTTCATACCAGTTAAATTTTAATAAAAACTATAATGAATTGAGTTTGAGTTCTTTTACATTCCTTCTTCGCGCTGGAGCCTCTCCGCCTCCTCGTCGCTTATCCATTCCATGACATTGTAGAAATGTCCCACTGTCCCGACGGTCTCGCCAAGATTCTTCACATACATTTCCGTCCAGATATACAGATAATTGCCGCATGGATAGAAATACGAATCCGCGAGCCGGCTGGAGCGCACCAGAATCCTGTCGTCTCCGTGGGTCTGTCCGAAGAACGAACCCTCGTCGCTCATTATCTGGCCTTCATCCATCGTCACGAGAGGGGACATCGGGTCTTCCGGATGGAATGTCAATGTCACGTCATATCCGTTGAGCATCCAGTTGTGGCAGATGATAGTGTTCTCCTTCGTCGGATGCAGGCTCGTCCGGATCAGGCGCTGGTAGGAGCCGTACGGATTGTAGGCCTGCAGGAATGTCGAGGACAATACGCACCATCCAGTGAACCCGTTGATGTCGAACGGGCATGACTTCATCAGCACTACGCTGGTCTTTCTTCCGTACATAGGCATCTCGAGCTGGTCCGGCATCACAAGCGAAAGCGTGAACCCGAGCGAGTCAGTGGCCCCGATATTGTCATAATAGCCATGTACCAGCACATCCGCCCTGTTCTCCCCGGCCGGAATCGTTATCGTATTGGATGCCAGTCTGTAATGCAATGTCTCAATGGCGTTGCTCTCCTTGTCTATGATTTCCACTCCGAATGTCCTGTCATAGCTGCATTTCACTGTGGATACCACCGGGATGCGGATATATTCCACATCTTTCTGCACCGGATATGTCCGGATACTGTCGGCGAACATCACATATTCGGCATCCGAGTACTCGGTATAGCTCTCCTTGCAGCCCGGGACAATGCAGATGACTGCGCACAGGAGGATGATTGTATTTATGATATGCTTGCTCATAGTCGTTTATCTGTTGCTTTCGTTAGGCAGGATCTCCGAGCCCGGAGCCTCGATTTCATTTCTTGGGATAGGCCAGACGAACAGCGGGTCGTCCGCATTGACCTTCAGCGAGCTGCCCTCGGCCTGGGATGACGACTGCGGAGTGCGGGTGAATCCCCTGTGCCAGCGCTTGAGGTCATTGAGCCTGAATCCCTCCATGAAAAGTTCGCGCACCCTCTCGTCTGAAACCGTGTCAAGCCAGTTGTCGGAATTGACCCCGATTGTGCCTCCGGTACTGAACCTGGATTCCCTGAGGGTGCTCAGGTCTGCTCCCGCCTTCGGATATTCGCCCCTGCGGCAATAGGCTTCGGCCCTGATGAGATATTGCTCCGCAAGTCGGAGCGGCTTCGGCATGCACACATGGAACACGTTCTGGGCGAGCAGGCCTTCATTGCCGTAATACTTGACCAGAAGCGGCCAGGAGAGCCTGTGGCTGTAGCCCGTCTGGAGTTCCTCGAAATAGGCCTGGTACCTCATGTCCCCGGAAGGGTAGAGGTTCAATGCCCACAGGGCCGGCACATAGTCCGGATAATAATAGGTGTAATCCCTTGTAAATCCGAGGAATACGGACCCGGTGGCCGAGCCGTAGGACGTGGAAGTGTAGCCTATCTTGAATATTATCTCATAAGATGCGTCGTTGGTCCAGAGGTAGTCGAGATATGTCTGGTCGCTCGTGTAATAGGACTTGGCTGATGCGAGCTTGAAAGTGCCGGAGCCGATGACCTTGGTGGAATGCTCCACGGCCCCGTCCCAGTCCTGCATGTTCAGGCAGACCCTGGCCCAGATTGCGTGCACTGCGGCATTGGTGAAATAAGTGGTGTTCGACACGTCATATTCGCTGTCGAGCAGGGCGTCGGCCTTTTCGAGGTCAGAGATGATGAACGCAAATGATTCCGCGAGAGATGCCCTGCGTACCGGTTCCTTGCGGAAATAGCTGGTTCTCAGTACAATGCCGAGCTCTTTGTCGGCTGTGGCCGGGTCGTATGCCTTGCAGAAGCATTTCACCAGCTCGGAGTAGGCGAGAGCCCTGGCGCAATACACTTCGCCCGTATATGCGTCGAGTTCCTCTATCAGGTCGTCGTCCACGAGGGATGCCTTCAGATCCTCCACCTGGTCGAGGAAGAAATTGCATCTTCCGATGACCGTGTACAGGCCGGCATATACCGACTCCACTTCGGAATTGGTCGAAAGAATGTCCCACTGCCATATATTGCCGTAGGTATTTGAATTGCCCTGCACCGCATACACCAGGTCTGCCTGGATGTCCTGGCAGACGGTCAGGTAGCCGCTGTAAAGGGCTCCGCTCATCATTGCCTTGTATATTCCGTTCACTGTCTGCTCCGCGTCCGACACGCTTGCCATTCCGTCCCCAATGAGGATATAGTCTCCCGGATTTTTCTCGAGACAGGAATTCAGTGAGAGGACGGCCGCTGCAGTCGCGGCAGCCCTGACAATGTTTCTATATATTATTCTCATCATATCCATCATCGTTTAGAATGTAACGTCAAGACCGAAAGTGAACTGGCGGGACATCGGATACTGGGCCGCATAAATGTTGCTCACACCTTCCGGGTCAAGACCGGAGAACTTGGTGAAAGTCAGGAGATTCTGTCCCTGAGCGAACACCCTTATCCCCCTGATGACACGCGTCTTGGCAAGCAGTTCCTTCGGCAGCGAATAAGCTATCATCGCATTCTTCAGCCTGAGGAAGGAAGCATCCTCGAGGAGCCTCGTGTCGAACTCGGTATATACCCCGTGCCTCGGGATGTCCGTCACGTCGCCCGGTTCCTTCCACCTGTCGAGCAGCCTCCTGGACTGGTTGTAGGTGGCGAAACGACCGTTGGACTCGTCGAAGAACCTGTCGTTGTTCATCATCCACCGGCCTGCCACCCAGCTGAACTGTGCGCTGACACTCAGGCCTTTCCACGACAATGCCGTTCCGAATCCTCCCTGCCACGGAGCAATGTAGCTCTTGCCCGTG
Organism: Bacteroidales bacterium; assembly: GCA_004552615.1. GTDB lineage: Bacteria > Bacteroidota > Bacteroidia > Bacteroidales > UBA932 > Cryptobacteroides. Next base: position 56,376 of record SFNZ01000004.1, read on the forward strand.
AGCACCTTGTCCTCGTCCCTGAGCTCGTTGGTGAGATTGCCGTCCTTGTCATACCAGAGGGCATCACCGTTGGCCGGGTTCACGCCAGCGAACCTGTTCAGGAAGAATTCCCCGAGGGAATGACCTTTCACCAATTTCGTGCTCGTGTTGGCTGTCTCGTATTCATCCACACCGTTGTACAGTTCGGTAATCTTGTTCTTGTTGTATCCGGCATTGGCATTGACAGACCACACCAGATTCTTCGTGCGGAGCAGGTCTGCATTGACATTCACCTCCACTCCGCGGTTCACCATCGTGCCGACATTGTCCCATTTGTAGCCGTAGCCGTTGGATTCGGCGTATGACAGCGGAACCGACATCAGCATGTCCGTAGTGCGCTTGTTGTACAGTTCGAGGTCCACGTTCAGCCTGTCCCAGAATCCGAAATGCATTCCGAGATTGCTGGTGAGAGTGCTCTCCCAGGTCAGGTCCTCATTGCCCGGCTGTACGGGAGCCACTCCGGAGCCTCCGAGATAGTCGCCCACGCCTCCAATGAGCTCAAGATGCTCGTAATTCGGGATGGAGGAGTTGCCGGAAGTACCTGAACTGAGTGATATCTGGGCATTTGTAAGCCAGCCCCTTGCGTTCTCCATGAAGGATTCGTTGCGGAGATTCCACATCATACCCAAGGCGGAGAAAACTCCCCATTTGCGGTTCTTTCCGAATCTCGACGACCCGTCGGTCCTGACCGAGCCCTCCAGATAATAGAGGTCCTTGTAATTGTATTCGGCCCTGCCGAAGAATGACATCCGCCCGTAGTCCGAGTCGGAATAGCTGTTCCATCCGGTCACCCTCGTGGCGAAGGCAATGTCGGTCAGGTAGTCATTGGTCTGGCCCTTGCCCACGATGCTGAATCCTTCGGCATGGTAATTCTCGCCCTCATGTCCGAGGAGCAGGTTCAGGTCGTGGTCGCCTTTAACATTGAACCTGTATGTCAATGTATTGGTTACCTGCAGGTTGAGTCCCGTGCTGGTGCTGCGCGAAGCCGTGCCCTCCCCGAGATTCGGCATGTAGCTCGGGAAAGACTGCCCGAAGCTCGACACGTTGGAGTAGTCGGCGGAGAACTGTGACCTGAACACCAGGTTCTTGTACAATGTCGCCTCTGCGAACAAAGTGACGAGGGCCTTGTATTTCTTGTGTTTGTAAGGATTGTTCTCTATCCATTCCAATGGGTTCTGTCCCTGGCCCTGCCATGAGCCGTCGTTGATGGACGCGAGCGAGCCGTCCTTCTTGTAAGGGTCCCAGTAAGGGAGCATGAACCTCGCTGCGGAGATAGGTGTCACGAGAGTGTAGCTTCCCTCGTCGGCCTGCTCGATGTTCTGGTAGTTGAACATTGTAGAGGTTCCCATCTTCAGCCATCCGCACATCCTGTGCTCGAGGTTGAACCTGAGGGAATATCTTTCGAATCCGGAAGACGGAGCGATACCGTCCTGGTTGTAATAACCTCCTGAAAAATAATAATTTGTCTTCTCGGAAGCTCCAGACACTGACACTTCGTGGCTCTGTATCATGGCCGAACTGTCATATACCATGTCGAGCCAGTTGACATCTATTTTTGAGAGATAATCGTAATTCTGCCCGTCGGTCATACCAGTTTCCTTCTCGTACCGGATTCTTTCCGCAGTGTTCATGAGATCCCATTTCCCGTGCGCAATCGAAGAGAAACCGAGCTGCATCTTGTAGTTTATCACAGGGTGTTCTGACCGTCCGCGTCTCGTGGTGATGACGATGACGCCGTTGGATGCACGCGCTCCGTAGATTGAGGTTGAGGAAGCGTCCTTCAGCACGGACATGCTCTCGATGTCGGCCGGGTTTATGGTATTGAAATCGGAAGCGGAAATGGCCACTCCGTCAAGTATATACAGAGGTGCGGTCCCGGAATTTATGGAGTTCGTTCCGCGGATTGTCATCGTGGCTGATGCGCTCGGCTCTCCTGTGGATGACAGTACGGTAAGTCCTGCCACCTGGCCCTGGAGTGCCTGGTCGAATGCTGGAGCAGGGGTATCCTCGAGCCTGTCTGCCTTGACTGTGGAAACGGATCCGGCCACGGTGCCTTTCTTCCTGACGCCGTATGCAATGACCACTGCATCTTCGAGCTTGACGCTCTCGGTCTTGAGCTCCACATTGCAGGTAAACGATTCCGATGCCGGAACCATTACTTTATGCTCCAGGAAACCGATGCTTGAGAAAATCAGGTAAGTACCGGGGTCCGCCAGAATTTCGTATTCTCCGTCAATAGATGTGATAGTGCCGTTTTCAGGGCTTGTCATTACTGCGGCTCCGATGACTGGGAGTCCGTCTTCGGCTGAAGTGACCGTCCCGGAAACTTTCACCTTGTTCTGGGCGGATGCCGCGGCTGCGGAAAGAAGGGCAGCGAAGCATATCGCCGAATGGATAATAAAATTTCTCATCAATATAACTCCTTGTTTGAATGAGTTTTTCGTAATTTACGAACGGCAAAGGTAAGAAAATTTGTTTTCAACTTAAAATTTTTCCTATCTTTAGAGTCTTTTATATCAGAAACTGACGAATTATGAGACTTCTACATATCCTTTTGACCATCTTTCTAATCGTCTCTCCGATTTTTCCCCTTGGGGCTCAGAATCTTATTTTCGTGCCCGAGCACAAACTCGATTCCATAGCCAGGGCCACACGGGTGTCCGATTCCCCGCTCCGCTTTGCTGAAGACTTGCACGATTTCGGTGAAATCAATGAAGCTGACGGTCGCGTGACATTTGTTTTCAGCTGTGCCAATGTCTCGGATTCCCTCGTGCGCATTCTCCGTGTCGTGCCTACCTGCAGTTGCGTAGAGGCGGTTTCTTCCGTGAAAATGCTCCGTCCTGACGGGGAAATGCAGGTCTCTGTCACATTCAATCCCGAGCACCGTTCGGGGGACTTTGAGCAGAAAGTCTTCATATACGGCCCGTCCAGGTCACCTATGGCGGCCCTCAGAATCACGGGCCGGGTGATTCCGAAGAACGGAATTCCCGGCTATCCGGTGGTGATGGGAGATTTGAGACTTTCGGGCAGCAAGGTCAGTTTCTCCGAACTGTCCGCCGGCCAGAAAAGGGAGGAAAGGATAGCCTGTGCCAATGCGGGGGAGCGTAATCTGAAAATTACCGCAATGCCAGCCTTCCTCCCGTCCTGGATTTCCGTCCGCACCGAGCCCGAGACCATCGCTCCCGGCAAGACAGGGGACATCGTCATCTGCGTGGACGTGGACAAGATAGGCATGCTGCCTCCATCCTGCAAGGTTTCGGTGATTCTGGAAGGGATTGCCGGACGGCCTTCCGACAGGAGTATAGAAGTGACGGTCGAAAGATAATCCCGGATGTTTTCAAAATACGGAATTCTTTCGTATATTAGTGCCAGATAACACTATAATACAATTTCTATATGAGACATCTATTTATGGAACTGCTTGCGGTAGTCGCAATAGCAGTTGCGGGTTGTACCAAAGCCCCGGAAATCAATGTGGTGCCTAATCCGGAGTCGATAGTCAAGGGGGATGGCGTCTTCAAGATTGCCGGCGCTTCCGTTTGCATCGGCGAAGGCCTTGACGCTGAAAGCGTGCAGTGGGCCAATACTTTCGCACAGAGACTCACCCTCGTCACCGGAAAACAGTCTCGCGTGGTGGCCTCTCCTGAAGGAAGATGCGTGGAGTTCGTCCTGAACGCAGAACTTGCCGACGAGGAATATGTTCTCGAAGTAACACGCAAGAACGTGCGCATAGAGGCATCTTCTGCAGCCGGATTCAGGTTCGCCACCCAGACCATCGGGCAGATGCTTCCTGCTTCATATTTCGGCAAGGCTGCCGACCCGTCTGCAGACTGGATCCTTCCTGTTGCCAGTATCAAGGACAAGCCTCGTTTCGGATACAGGGGACTGCACCTCGATGTATGCCGTCATTTCTATTCCGTAGAGGAAGTCGAGAAGATTCTTGACGTGATGGCCGCTTACAAGATGAACCGTCTCCACTGGCATCTCACCGAGGACCAGGGCTGGAGAATCGAGATAAAGAAATATCCTAAGCTCACCGAAATCGGTGCCTGGAGAACAGGAACCATGATCGGCAAGGACTGGGACAAGGATGACGGACAGCGTTACGGCGGATTTTATACCCAGGAACAGATCAGGGAAGTGGTTGCCTATGCGGCAGACCTCGGCATTACCGTGATTCCTGAAATCGACCTTCCTGGCCACATGGTTGCAGCTCTCGCTTCATATCCTGAGCTTGGCTGCTCCGGCGGACCATACGAGGTTCGCAAGATCTGGGGCATTGCCGACGAGGTTCTCTGCCCTGGCAAGGAGGCTACTTTCGAGTTCATCGAGGGCGTTCTCGAGGAAGTGATGGAACTCTTCCCTTCAGAATACATCCATATCGGCGGCGACGAGTGTCCAAAGACTGAGTGGGCAAAATGCCGCGACTGCCAGAAACGCATCCGTTCTCTCGGCATCAAGGCTGACAAGAGGCATTCTGCCGAGCAGTTCCTTCAGAACTATGTGACTGCACGTGTGCAGAAATTTGTGAACGACCACGGCCGCAAGATCATCGGATGGGACGAGATTCTCGAAGGTGAACTCGCTCCGGGTGCAACCGTAATGTCCTGGCGCGGTGCGCAGGGCGGAATCGAGGCTGCAAAGAAAGGCTTCGACGTGATTATGACCCCTAATACATATATGTATTTCGATTATTATCAGTCTGACAAGAAGGATGTCGAGCCGCTTGCCATCGGAGGACATCTGCCGATTGACACGGTATATGTATGCAATCCTTGCAAGGATATTCCTGAGGAGGCCCAGAAACACGTTCTCGGTGTCCAGGCCAATCTCTGGACCGAGTATATCGGTACCCCTGAGCATCTCGAATATATGCTTCTCCCTCGTATGGCCGCTCTGAGCGAGGTTCAGTGGTGCTCTCCTGGGAACAAGGATTTCGAGCGCTTCAAGGCATCCTTGCACCATGCTTTCGAAATCTACGACGTGATGGGTCTCAACTATTGCAAGGCCGTTTTCGGTGAATACGGAATGGATTATGTGAAGGTTGATGAACCTGCAGAAGAAAAGGCTGAGTAGCCTTTTGATAACCTTTTAGATTAACAAGAACCGGCTCCCGACGTGTCGAAGACTTCCTGTCAATGACACCCGGGAGCTTTTTCGTTAATAATATAACCTATGGAAAGCAGCAATTCGCGGCTTGCTATAGAAACAATCCGGCGATTCCGCCGCAAATAATTATCGGAATCGGCCCGACCTTGAACCTGAGCGAGGCCACGAGCGCCGCCCCGAACAATACCCAGCTCTTCCAGTCCGGGAAATTCTCCCTGACCACATTCACGCTGACCTCCGACAGCAGCGGAAGCCCTTCCCAGCTCGTGTCAAACATCAGGATCACTGCCGCCGCCCCGATCAGGCCGGCAACGGAAGGGCGGAGCCAGGACATCACTCCTTCGAAAATCCGGTTGCTCTTGAATTTCATGTAGAATTTCGCGAGGGCGAGCACAATCAGGAACGAAGGCAATACTATTGCGAAAGTTGCTGAAAACGAGCCGAGAACGCCGAGAAGATGGCTTCCGCCTGCCTTTGTCACGACATCATATCCCACGTATGTTGCACAGTTGATGCCAATCGGTCCCGGGGTCATCTGTGATATTGCCACGATGTCTGTGAACGCGCTTTCTGTCATCCAGCCATGAGCCATAACCACCTGACCCTGAATCAAAGACAGCATTGCATATCCGCCTCCGAAGGTGAAAATGCCTATCACGAAAAAAGTCGTGAAAATCTGTATCATCAGTGTCAGCATGTCAGGAAAGTTTTTCGGCCTTGCGCTCTTTCATCATCGTGAAAGTGACGGCGAGCACGATAAGAACCATGATAATATATATAGGGGAAATCCGCAGGAAAGCTACTGCCACGAGGGAAAGCCCGCTTATCAGCCAGGCCCACCAGGTGCTGTTGCTCTTCCGCGCCATCGAAATCATCGGGGCGGCAATCAATGACACCACCACCGGCCTTATTCCCTTGAATATCCTGATTACCAAAGGATTGTCCTGGAAATTCGAGAACGCCATCGCGATTGCGAGTATTATCAGGAATGACGGCAGCACTGACCCGATGGTTGCTGCGATGCTGCCTTTCACCCCGCGGATCTTGTATCCGGTGAATATGGATACGTTTACGGCGAGGATTCCGGGGGCGGACTGGGCCAGGGCAATTATGTCCGGAAGCTCGTCCTCGTCGATCCAGTGCCGTTTCTCAAGTTCGTCCTTAATAATAGGTATCATCGCATAGCCTCCTCCTATGGTGAAGGCGCCGATTTTCATGAATACCAGAAAAATGTTCCACAACGATATCATAGCGTATGAAAACTGAAACCGGGGGACAAACATACATAATTTTTCCGATATAATGGTTTTTTCGTATGCACTTGGCGGTCATTGAATCGAAAAAGTGAGAAAATTTGAAAAAAATTGCCAGAAAAATTTGCAGGGAAGAAAAAAGTGCGTATCTTTGCAGCCCGTTTGAGAAATAACGGTAGCTCATTGAAAATACTGAAAGACTAAGTACAAGGAAGCAAGTACCGAAACAAAATGAACGAGAGCGTCGGTTTCTTTAGAGAAACGAATCGTCGGGGTCAAGCTGAGAGAAATAAGAAATATACAAAGAAGAGTTTGATCCTGGCTCAGGATGAACGCTAGCGGCAGGCTTAACACATGCAAGTCGAGGGGCAGCGCGATGTAGCAATACA
>SFNZ01000100.1 GCA_004552615.1 Bacteroidales bacterium
TGGCCCGGGTCAGCCAATCTTTACAAAATTATACAATTCCGGCGGAAATATCAATCTTATCGCGATTTTTCAATATCTTTGCTGCTTCAGAAATCGAAACATGAAAGAATATACTGTATTATACATCCACGGGATGGGAGGAGGGACAGACAGCAGGATACCGTCCTTCCTGAATGAACATCTGAATGAGTTCACGCCTGATGATGTACGCATCAATGTGATTGTCAGGACTTATGACATTGACCCTAACTTAGCGTTCCCCATGATTTGCGGATGGTTCAGCGAACTGAGACCGGACCTTGTGATCGGGGAGTCCCTCGGCAGCCTCCACGCCCTCAGGCTAAGGGGAGTTCCGCACATTATGGTTTCCCCGTCACTTGGCGCAGCCGCATGGATGTCCGCAATCTCGCATTTTCCCGGTTCCGCATGGATCATGAGAAAACTCTTCCAGCCATATAGTCCGGAACGACAGAGCCTTGACTTTACTCGGGATATTCTTTCACATTATTCCGGTATCGGCAGGGAAGCACTGACAGGGTCCCCGAAGGAAGGCGGCAAAGACTATTTCTTCGCATTCTTCGGGACCTCGGACCATTACCGCAGATTCGGGGTCGTCATACTGAGGAAATGGAGGAAATACTTCGGAGATGACTCGTACAAAATATATAAAGGTACCCATTTCATGGAGAATGAGTACCTTTACAGTATGTTGATTCCCAAGATATTGGAAGTTCTCGGACTATAGCCTTCCCGGATATTCCTGAAGTCCTTTCTCGAGGATGTCCATAGCCTTCTCAAGTTCAGGCACCTCTAGCACGTACGCAGCACGTATGTGATTTATACCCATGCCTTTGGTCTTGTAGAATGAAGCTGCCGGAGTCACCATCGTGGTCTGTCCGTCGAGCCTGAACTCGGTGAGCATCCATTTCGCGAATTTCTCGGCATCGTCCACCGGAATCTCGGCAATCGTATAGAAAGCTCCCATCGGAAGAGGTGAGAATACTCCGGGCATGGCATTGAGGCGGCCGATCATATAGTCGCGCCTGCGGATATACTCCTCCTTCACTGCATCGAAATACTCGTCAGGCGTATCGAGTGCGCCGAGTGCGGCAAGCTGTCCGTAAATCGGAGGGCAGAGCCTCGCCTGGGCATATTTCATCGCTGCGGTCATTACATCCTTATTGTGGGAGACAATGCAGCCGATACGACATCCACAGAGATTGTAACGCTTTGAAACAGAGTCGATAAGGATAACATTCTGCTCAAGTCCCGGGATGTTCATCGCGGAGAAATGAGGCTCGTCAGTATAGCAGAACTCCCTGTAGACCTCGTCTGAAATCAGGAAAAGGTCGTGCTTCCTGGCTACTTCACCGAGAGCGAGCATGTTCTCCTTGGTGTAGAGGGTACCGGTAGGGTTTCCAGGGTTGCTGATGAGGATTGCCTTGGTCTTCGGGGTGATGAGTTTCTCGAACTCCGAAATGTCAGGAACCTTGAACCCTTCACGTATATCAGTAGGAACGGCCTTCATGGTAATACCGTTCATGTAAGCGAATGTGTTGTAATTCGTGTAGAACGGCTCCATCACGATGACTTCGTCTCCTTCGTCGCAAGTGATCTGCAGGGAAAGATTCACGCCCTCGCTGCCTGCTACGGTCACTATCAGTTCCGGGACTTCGATGTCAATGCCGATTTTCTTGTAATATTTCTCTACAAGCCCTCTGCGGAGCTCGATGAGTCCTGCGGAATTCGAATACGAGACATGGTCGAGGGTGTTCTTCCGGACAGCTTCAAGGGCACAGTCAGGGGACTTGATGTCAGGCTGTCCGACATTAAGATGATAGACCTTCACGCCGTCGGCTTTGGCGGCATCCGCGAAAGGAACGAGTTTTCTGATGGCCGAAGCAGGCATCAACTCGGACTTGTGAGAGATATTTGCCATTATTATTCGTTTTAATTAAAATTTAAACCATAAAGCTTTTACAAAGATAGTGATTTTTTTTACCTTTGTGGACGTACTTAACAAAATCACATAAAATTATGTCAACTTTCAGACAAAGAGCTTTGGACGAGGCAGCCTCACACACCACGGAGCGCTGGTTCGTCGAGAAGAGGCCTGTATCGGCCTACTTCGGGGAAAATGTATTCGACCTCGCAAAAATGAGGAAATACATGTCCCAGACCGCCTATGAAGCCGTGCAGTCAGCTGTACGTTTCGGCAAGACTATCGACAGGTCGGTGGCGAACGAAATCGCCTCCGCGATGAAGACGTGGGCAATCGAGAGGGGTGCTACGCATTACACCCATCTCTTCCAGCCTTTGACCGGAACCACTGCGGAGAAGCACGAAGCATTCGTCACGATGAAGGACGGACAGGTCTTCGAGCGTTTCAGCGGCACGGCACTCGTCCAGCAGGAGCCTGACGCGTCAAGTTTTCCGAACGGAGGACTGCGCAACACATTCGAGGCGAGGGGATATTCCGCATGGGATCCCAACTCTCCGGTATTCATTCTCGACGAGACGCTCTGCATCCCGTCCGTATTCGTATCGTACACTGGAGAGGCTCTTGACATGAAAGTGCCTAACCTGAGGTCAATCCAGGCCCTGAGTTCTGCAGCGACTTCCGTCGTCAACCTTTTCGACGAGTCGGTGAAATCAATTTCCGTGAATGTAGGTCTCGAGCAGGAATATTTCCTCGTGGACGAGGCATTGTACAATGCACGCCCCGACCTGAAGCTCTGCGACAGGACTGTCATCGGACATACATCAGCTAAGGACCAGCAGCTCTCCGACCATTATTTCGGAGCTATTCCTTCCCGCGTCGAGGCTTTCATGAAGGATTTCGAAACCGAGGCATACAAGCTCGGAATTCAGCTCCAGACAAGACATAACGAGGTGGCTCCGAACCAGTTCGAGTGCGCACCTGTGTTCTGCGAGGCCACCAAGGCTATTGACCAGAACATGCTCCTGATGATTCTCATGCCGAAAGTGGCCGAGAAGCACCATCTGAAAGTGATTTTCCACGAGAAACCGTTCGACGGCATCAACGGAAGCGGCAAGCACTGCAACTGGTCGATGCAGACCGATACAGGGGTGAACCTCCTGTCGCCGGGCAAGACTCCGGTCAAGAACCTGCAGTTCCTGGCATTCTACGCGTCGATCGTACGTGCCGTATACCGTCACAACCATCTGCTGATGACTTCTGTATGCACACTCAACAACTCATACAGGCTCGGCGGACACGAGGCACCTCCGGCTGTGATGTCCATCTTCTCCGGAACAACGGTATCCAAGGTGTTCGAGAGCATTATGAACATGACCGACACAGCAGACACCGAGGCAGGAAAAGCTTCCATCCAGATGGTCAGCTCCATTCCGGAGATCCTTCAGGACAATACTGACCGCAACAGGACATCTCCGTTCGCATTCACAGGAAACAGATTCGAGTTCCGCGCAGTCGGCTCTTCAGCCAATGCGGCAGGTGCTACATACGTGCTGAATTCAATCGTGGCCGAAAGCCTGAATGATTTCCGTGCCGAGGTGGATGCACTTGAAGCTGCCGGTGAGAGCCGCCAGGGCGCCGTTCTTTCCACCGTACGCAAATTCATTTCGGAATCGAAGAATGTGATGTTCGAGGGCAACGGATACAGCAAGGAATGGGAGGAAGAGTCCGCACGCAGAGGCCTGAAGGCCGTGCGCAACGTCCCTGAATCATATAAAGTATATACTGAAAAGGAGACTGTGGACATGTTCAGCAAACTCGGAGTGCTCTCCCCGGCAGAGTCCGAGGCGCGTTACGAGGTTCAGAACGAGACTTATGTGAAGAAGTTGCAGATCGAGGCTCGTATCATCGGTGACATTTGCCTGAATCATGTGATTCCTGCCGCAGTAAGTTACCAGAATATCCTCGTGAAGAGCATACAGGGCTGCAAGGACGTGTTCGGGGACGAGTTCCGTTCGCTCTGCAAGGCTGACATGGATACATACAAGAAGATTTCAGGTTTCGTGAACGATATTTCCGCAGATGTTGAAGCTCTCGTGGAGGCCCGCAAAAAGGCCAACAGGGTGGAGGACATGGCGGAAAGGGCATATCTGTATTCTACAGAGGTCAAGGCCGAAATGGACAAGGTGCGCTACAGCGCCGACCATCTCGAGATGCTTGTAGATGACGAGCTCTGGCCTCTGCCGAAATACAGGGAGCTCCTGTTCTTCTAAAAAATACTATTAAACATGAGTTTCGCAGAGCGAAACAACTGCTTTAGAGGCCTTCAGGCCGATGGTAAGTCCCTTTCCCGGGGAAAGGGATTTAGGAAAAGGGTAGCGTATACCAAAAAATGCGCGCGGGCCTTTTGCTCGCACAGAGCAATAAAACCTCTGGAAAGCAGCAATTTGCGGCATGCGAAATTTGAATACTAATGAACGTGAGGAAGAGACTTACAGCATTATTGATCATCCTGTCACCGACCTTCGCGGTATCATGCCTTAACCGCGGGGCCGGTGACCCTTTGTCTGTCAAATACGTAAATACAATTCTCTCGGACACCACATCCGCCGGATTCGCACGTCTCAAGACGGCCGGCTGCGACGGCAAGTCCGGGTCGATTTGCATTTTCGGTCCTGCCGACGAGACATTTGTCATGGCGGAGAAATTTCTCACATGTGATGACTATGACAATGTCACGGGCCGCAGGATTCCTGACGGGCTGCCGGATTTCGCAGGAGAGTGCATCGCTGTCGTAAGCGACATTGCAAACGCCCCATATCAGGGCTACATCGACCTGTCGAACGAGGAGTACCTGAGGGAGAGCACCGTCAAATGCTACATTCACGGTATTGATTCCCTATGTGCTCTCAGCCAGTACGACCGGGAGAATTCCGTCAGGAAACGGAGTGCCAAGGTGTTCGTGCTCTCTTCCCCATATCTTTCCGCCTATGGATACCGCGACATACAGGCAGCGGTAAACGCCACCGGAGGGAAAGTGAAGGTAATCTCACCGATACATTCAATGTTCGACGCTGCCGTCAGGAGACATGGCAATGATGCTTCGATTGCCGTCTGGACAACTTCGGAGAGACTCGGGGCAGGTATCTGCTCATCGGTCCTGTCCGGACTTGCAGACAATTATCCGGCAATGACTTACGAAATTCTTTGTCCTGTGCATGAAGGGGATGTCAAGGAACGAATAATGTCATTCCTGAGACTTTACAAGGCATCGGGCCAGAATTCAGGGCTCGATGCGGTGCTCTTTTTAGAATCGGGTCAGTATAAAGCCTCAAAGGATTCGCAACATAGCCAAGAATT
>SFNZ01000101.1 GCA_004552615.1 Bacteroidales bacterium
ATCCCAGCGCAGAAACCAGGTTTCATTCAGTTTGTTCTCACTGACGATAGTGCTTACGCCAGCCATGTCGGAAGCATTGACGGTCTGATACATATTGGTCTGGGGCTTGCTGACCTGGGCGTAGATATTATTGAAAGTGTTATTGGAGTAGCTCATGCTGAAATCCCACTTCAGATTACGCTTGGACCGGGGCTCCATACTGACAATCGCCGGGTATTGCGTGATGCTGATTTTTTCAGAATAATCCTTAGTGCTGATAACTATTTCTCCTGTACGCTTCGAGCCTTTGTTTTCAGAAGTCGTGACGATCAAGGCGACCTCCCCGGCCTTGCCTGAAGTGGCGGAAAGTGTCATCCAGCTGTCCGCGCTGGCCTTCCAGTTTCTGTTAACGCTGAAGGAAATGGTACACTCGCCTCCCTCCGCATGGACTGCAGGGCTGTCAGGCTTGAGAGGATAAAACTCCAACTTTACATCTCCAGATGGCAGATTGTCATCCGAATTCGGACCTTCTTTTTGGCCACATGAGGCAAACAGGGCGACAAATGTGATGGCACAAAGAAGTTTTTTCATAAGCAACATTATTTTGGTAATTTTAATTTGTATCGACGATTGGTCGCATAAACAACTGTTGACGAGACAAATATACACATTTTCGAAACATATTACATATATTTGCAGAAACCATAACAGGCATTGGACAATATATGAACCTCAAAAATTGTTTTTCAATCATAAGCGCAGCGCTTATCCTTTCTTCCACCGCACTTACGGCGCAGGAATCCCTCAGGCAGCGGATTGCGCAGGACCCGTCAGTAGCCGCAGGCAACGGCAATGTCTATCCCGTACCGGATCCGCATCAGGGCGCACCGAAGGCTCCGAAAGGATTCAAGCCATTCTATATCAGCCACTATTCGCGTCACGGCTCCCGCTGGCTCATCAGCAGGGAAGATTATTCGAGACCTCAGGAAATATTGCACCGGCAGTATGAAAAGGGCAATCTCACGTCTCTCGGAGAGGATGTGATGCACCGCTTGGACATCGTATGCAAGGCTGCGGAAGGGAGATACGAGGAACTCACCGTGAAAGGGTCGGAACAGCAGAAAGGCATTGCAAGAAGAATGTATGACAATTACTGCGAAGTGCTCGGGGGCAATGCAAAAGTCCGGGCCCGTTCCACCACGGTCATAAGGTGCATATTGAGCATGACTGCCTTCACCAACGCCCTCTCCGGATGCAATCAAGCGCTTGATATCCAGACAGATGCAAGCAAACATGACATGGAGTACATGAACTGGTACGACCCGGATCACATAGTTCCTGACGTGAATATGTCCGCCGTGAACGACAGCCTTTACAGGGCAAATATTGATTCGCGGAGATTCATGAGTTCCATATTCAGGAATCCGGAAGGAATCAGCGATTCATTCTATAATGCCATGTATATGATTTGCGGCAATGTCCAGGGCACCACTGCCTCCGACGTGTCTTTCTGGGACCTTTTCACAACTGACGAACTCTATTCCCTGTATTACTGCAGCAATGCCGGATGGTATTTCAATCATGGCAATTCCCCTGCGAAGAACAATATGCGTCCGTTTGTCCAGACGAATCTGCTTATGACGGTCATTGCCCAGGCTGATGATGCAATCAGGGACGGAGAATACGCGGCGGACCTGCGTTTCGGTCACGACGGCAATCTTTCCTCCCTCGTCACCCTCATGAACCTGAACGGCCTCGGTGCATCAGTCTCCGAGATTGACAGGATTTCCGAATCCTGGAGCATCACTGACATTATCCCGATGGCAGCAAACCTCCAGATGGTCTTCTACCGGGACAAATCCGGTGAGGTCATAGTGCATTTCGCATTGAACGAGAAAGAAGCCACACTCCCGATAGACGCATTCCACACCTCCGGCAAGAAATCCGCTCCGGCCAATTTCTACCTCTGGTCGGATGTGAAATCCTACTGGAACAGCATACTCGACAAGTCCCCGTCAAAACACTATGCAGACAGGCTTCTCGGCATCGAATGACAAGATAATGCTATTCTGAGAATGCCTCCATAATGACTGTCGGGCGGCCGTCGGATGTGAAGGCTCCGAGCTTGTACTGACCTGGATGGCACTCCGGCTCCCAGTAGAAGATTCCGAGGCAATGACCTGTGGCCCGGCTTTCACGGATGATGCGGGCAAGCTGGTCACGTCCTTTCTCCATGATCTCAGGACGGGACTCGTCCACTTCAAACCCTGTCTCGACTATCATGCATGGCGTCCCGTATTTCTCCCAGACATGATTTATATTGCTGATACAATGGTCGATAGTCTCTTCATCGTCAGTCTCGAGACCGCTGTCCAATGCCCAGTAAGGATACAATGACATTCCGACTATATCCCATTTAGCTCCATATTTCCTGAGCGTGTCGAGATTCGAGTCATATAGCGGCTGATAGAAACCGTTGTCCAGATGCACAATCACCTGGGATTTCGGGAAAACGGATTTGACTGCATCGTAGCCGGCAGCGAAAAGACCTGCATACTGTTCCGGATTGTTCCGGAGATGTCCGATGCTCTCCAGAATCTCGACATTGCCGTTCTCGTCAGGGATTGGGTCTCCCCAGAAATCTCCTTTCACGGTCCATAGCATGCCGTTCGAAATCTCATTGCCAACCTGCACCCATTTCGGCTTTATCCCATTGTCCTTCAGCATTGTAAGCACTTCGGAAGTATGGGCTGCAAGCAGCTGTTTCACCTCTTCGTAACTCTTACCTGACCATGATTTCGGAACATTCTGCTTCTTGGGATCCGCCCAGAAATCGGAATAATGGAAGTCCACCATTATGTCCATTCCGAGGTCACGTGCAATACCGGCCTTGACGAGCAGGTCTTCCTTGGAATTCCAGTTCCCGTGCTTCGACGGGTCCACCCACACGCGGAATCTCACGGCATCCAGGCCCAGTTCCTTCATCAGGGCAGTGCATTCGCGTTCCTCTCCCTGCTTGTTGTAGAACTTGTCTCCCCTCGCCTGATACTCGGTGGCCCAGCCGATATCCGCTCCTTTGTAATAATGTGTAGTCCCGGAGCATGCTGCCAGAAGCGGCAGAAGAATGGCCAAACAGTATTTTTTCATTTTATTTGTAATATTTCTTGGACAGCTGTAAAGTTATCAATTTTTATGAAAATTTACAGTTTTTTGTGTAAGTTTGTAAGCCCATTTGCGGCCGTCGGCCAATGTTTCCGTGCAGAACCCCCACAAATGGCAACAGTTTGAAACAAGACACTAAATTTAAATTGAAAATGAAAGCACTTGTCAAGAAGTATGCGGAACCGGGAATATGGATGGAAGATGTCCCGATGCCGGAAGTCGGAGTGAACGATGTCCTCATCAAGATATGGAAGGTGGCCATCTGCGGCACCGACCTCCATATCTACAATTGGGACCAGTGGTCCCAGAACACCATCAAGGTTCCTATGACCATAGGCCATGAATATGTCGGAGAGATTGTCAAGGTCGGAAGCGGTGTGCAGAACTACAAAATCGGCGACCGTGTGACCGGAGAAGGGCATATCGCCTGCGGTCATTGCCGCAACTGCCGACGCGGACGCGAACACATCTGCGAGAATTCCATCGGAGTGGGCGTGAACCGCAACGGAGCTTTCGCCGAATATCTCAGCCTCCCTGCATCGAATGTCGTAAAGGTCGATTCACGCATCCCTGACGATTTTGTGGCAATCATGGACCCGTTCGGAAATGCAACCCATACTGCACTCTCATTCCCACTGCTCGGAGAGGACGTCCTCATCACCGGAGCAGGCCTGATTGGTACCATGGCCACTGCTATTTGCCGTTTTGCAGGTGCGAGGAACGTGGTGGTTACTGACCTCAGCGAATACCGCCTGGAAATCGCGAAGAAGATGGGAGCGACACTCTGCATCAATCCTACCAAGGGCCAGTCAGTGGAGACTGCCATGAAAGAGCTCGGTCTCAAGGGCTTCGACGTGGGCCTGGAAATGTCCGGTTCACCTGTAGCACTGCGCGAGATGATTGACAGCATGTACTCAGGATCGAAGATATCCCTTCTCGGAATACAGCCTGACAACGCCCAGATTCCATGGAGCAAGGTAATTTTCAACTCCCTGACTCTCAAGGGTATCTATGGCCGTGAAATGTGGGAGACATGGTACAAGATGGAGCAGATGCTCATCTCCGGTCTCGACCTCAGCCCTGTAATCACACACCGCTTCAAGTTCGATGACTTCCAGAAAGGATTCGACGTGATGAAGAGCGGAATGTGCGGCAAGGTTCTTCTGGAACTTTAACAGCCCGTTTCCCAAACATTAATCAGCGCCCGCAGGCAAGGCGGTTGATCCGCCGTCCTCCTTTGAGGGTAATCCAGGTCTCGAAACCCGGAAGCCCTTCATTGAGAAGAATCACGCGGGCGCCGTTTTCAAGGTGATTATAGACCGTGTCTCCTCCGGTGTAACGGCCGTAGCACATATATATCTCGCCCACTTTGGTCACATAGTCATTGTCGTGGTCGTGACCGTTGAAGATGGCGAGGATATTTCCGCAATCCGACATTGCTGAATACATACCTGAATTGTAGTCAGGAGCGCAGCATTTCTCCATCCTGGTCCCCCATAGAGGTGCATCCTGGTTCTCCGCTGCATGGCCCAACTCAGGCAGAGGAATGTGGAAAAATGCGAGGGACGGTACGGAAACGCCTCCATTGGCCTGAGTGTAGCGTCCGCTCACTCTCCGGAATCTCTCAATCTGCTCCGGCAATATCCATTCATAATGTTTTTCCTCCCAGTCATACGACTGTGAATCAATCATGTAAAGGACATTGACAAGTTTGCCGTCCGTTCCTGCCAGTTCGATTTCGAAGTCAATGCAGCCATCCTCCCGCGGAGGAAGCATATTGTACGGAATGGTACGAATGAGGTCGTAGAACTCCTCATTGCTGACCCCGTATTCCTTGTCGTGATTGCCGAAGGTCACGGCGAACGGAATCTTCCTGCAGGCAACCTGCCGCATCACAGTCTCCATAGCCTTTTCCACCGGCTTTCCATAGACCATATCACCCGTAAAGACCACGAGGTCAGGCTTTTCCACCTTCAATACCTCACTAATCCGTTCCAATGCGATGTCAGACCGCGGGTCGTCCGGGATATAATGCACGTCGGTGAACTGGACAATCTTGAATTCGCCCTTGCGGTTGAAGTTCATCCTCGTCTGGGAGAATGCCGGGATAAATGTGGCCAATGCCAATAATGCTGACAGGATTCGTTTCA
>SFNZ01000028.1 GCA_004552615.1 Bacteroidales bacterium
CATGAAATAACCCCACATTTCACCGATTTCACAATACCCGGCGTCATTCTCCTTCCCGGTCCCGTATGTGACCCCGCCGGATGAGACGAAAGAAGTCAGGATGAACTTGATGTACTTGTCCCAATAGTCCTTTCCCGCCTGGGCGAAATGGCTGGCGTGCGCCAGTTCGTGGCATGTCTCGGAGTAGATGCCGGCATAAGAATTCCTGTCTCCCAGTCCTAAAGTGATATCCGGCAGGAAGACCTTGAGTATGCCGGCATATTCCCCGAGGAACGACCGGATCAGGGAATTGTCTATCACGGCCCCCTGGTGCATCATGACGGAACTGCTCGCCTTGATGTTCTTGAAAATCCATATCCTCAGGTTCTGCGGGGGACGTGCTATGTCCATGTCATCCTGACTGCATCTCGTGATATAGTCATAAGCTGCATTATTCACCACGCATCTGCGCCACAGTTTACCGTCCGACTTTTCTGTCACGGTGACGTCGATTCCGGAGACATCCCCTTTCCCGAGTGTCGACATCGAGGCCGGTATTATCACTTTGTTGAAACCTATGGCAAACCCTTCCTTGTTCTTGAACATCAGCCTGTAACGTGGATTTGCCGAATACTTCTTGCTGATTTTGTAATACCCGTCCCTGTCGGTCCTGGCAATCCCGAATTTCACGAACACGTTGCAGACCACGGTCACGCCGGCGACCCCGAAAGGCTGGCCTCCGTTCGCGTCAGGATCCACTATGGTAATCCTTCCTTCAGGCTGCCCGGCACCGCCTTTGGTTATACCGGCCATCAGGTCTTCATTCCCGGTCAGCCTGAATGCCTCCTTTTCCACGGCGTCCCAGTCTATCCCGTCCTCGGATTTCGTCCCTGTCTCCGGGATATAGCAGTCGTCAAGAATCTCGTAAGTGATTCCTTCAGGAATGGCAGTGCCGTGTGGAATTACTGCATATTGCCATGTGATTTCCTCTTCCCCGATTTCAGGGTCGTGGTAATAATCCCCGTCCCGTACAATCTGATAATCAAGAGGATGGTCGATGAGCTCGAATCCTGCATCGACCAGTTTCTGGTATTCGGCACTGTTTTTCGGCAGCATCCTGACATATACGTCAGTCGGGGTGACGTCCACCCGTCCGGCCTTGGTCGGATACAGGTTTTCGATAGCCCTGGTCACGTTTTTCACGGAATAAGGGTCATCCAGTTTCTGCCCCAGGACAATCATCTCGTGAGACAGTGCGTCGCCTGTGGACTCGTCCTCGGGAATAATCCCGATTCCGTCCTCGGAGCATCCCGCTACCAGGACTCCGGCAAGACACGAAACTATTTTCAGCAATCTTCTCATATAGTGAACAATTTTACAACGGCAAAGTAATGAACAGTTATCCGTGTTCAGAAAATGAAATCGGATAAATTGAAAAATCGGCTCTCTTGTTATTCCAACGCCGTTTTTCTATCTTTGCAAATCAATAGAAACACGAATTATGACTACATTCCACAAGATTTTATCATTATCCGTAGCTGTATTTCTCGGTGCCCTGCCTGTCCATGGGCAGGATTTTCATGAGAGACTGAAGGCAGACTACAACATTGCCGCAGGCATTTATCATCCATATCATCATGGTGATCTCACCGACACGAAGGCTCCTGCCGGCTACAAGCCTTTCTATATTTCCCATTTCGGGCGCCACGGCTCACGATACCATGCGTCGATGGATTATTTCGCTACCGGAACTAACGGCCTGATTGCTGCAAAAGAGGCTGGAATCCTGACGGAAACCGGGCTGGAACTGTATGACGGATTCATGCAGGTCGTCGAGGAGCACAAGGGTATGGAAGGAGAGCTTGCACCGCTCGGAGCATTGGAGCACAAGGAAATAGCTGCGCGCATGTACAGGCGTTTCCCGTCCGTGTTCAATTCCCGCAGCCGGAATGAAGTGGAATGTGTGGCCAGTACGATTACACGTTGTATAATGAGCATGGCCAATTTCTCGGAGAGCCTGGATGACATGAATCCGGATCTGGATTTCACGTTCCTGACCGGTGAAAAGTATTTTTCATATATCATGAAACCATCCGTTGACAAGACCATAAGCCGCAAGGTGCGTGTGCGCGAGGATTCGGTGAGGAAGGCAGACTGCGGTTATGACAAGTTGTTCGACAAGTTGTTCACGGACAAGCAGAAGGCCAAGGAACTCATCAAGAAGCGCCAGGATTTCGTCAATTCGGTCTATATGGTCGGCTCCATCTGCCTCGACCTGGACTATCTGAATTTGGATATTCTCAAATATATTGATATTGAGGAACTTACACCTCAGGTCTATGTGCGTTCCGACAGGTTGTACGGGGAGTGCTGCAATTCTGCAGAGTACGGGGATGTCAGCAATTGTTCCGCGGATGACTTGCTTGCGGACTTTCTGTCCAAGGCGGATGCAGCTCTCGAAGACGGGAGCCGTCGTGCAGCGGACCTGCGTTTCGGCCACGATACCGGACTGATGCCGCTGATGGGACTCATGGGCGTGAAAGAGCTTGCAGTTCAATATAATATGGTAGGAGCCCACGAGCATTGGTTCACCTATGACGTCGTACCGATGGGTTCGAACTTCCAGATGATATTCTATCGCAACAAGAAGGGGAACGTGCTTGTGAAAATGCTTTACAATGAGCAGGAGACATGTATTCCGGCTCTGGCTCCGGCCGAAGGTCCTTATTACAGCTGGCCTGAGCTCCGTGAATATCTCAATTCCAAAGAGGAGGCTGCAAGAGCTTTCAATACCGGTTTCAAGGCTGGGAAGAACTGATGATTATTTTTAGGAACGGATATGAAAATAGTATTTCTTGACGCATCGACAGTGGGGGACACCCCTCTCGACTGCATTGAAAGCCTCGGCGAACTTGTATGCTGGCCTACATCCACACCGGAGGAGGCACTGCAGCGCGTGGCTGACTGCAATGTCTTGATAATCAACAAGGTAAAAGTGACCAAAGAACTTCTCGATGCAGCTCCTTCCCTGAAACTCGTATGCGAGGCTGCAACGGGGGTGAACAAT
Source organism: Bacteroidales bacterium (assembly GCA_004552615.1). GTDB lineage: Bacteria > Bacteroidota > Bacteroidia > Bacteroidales > UBA932 > Cryptobacteroides. The sequence goes on from SFNZ01000028.1 coordinate 3,047, forward strand.
ATCGACCTCGAGGCCTGCCGTGAAAGGGGAATCCCTGTACGCAACGTGGCCGGATATTCCACCGATTCCGTCGTCCAGGCCACATTCATGCATATCCTTTCCCTGCTCGGAAACGCTCCTTATTTCGACAATGCCGTGAAGTCCGGTTCATATTCTGCCTCTCCGATTTTTACGGACGTGTCCCGTCCGTTTGTCGAGATTCGCGGAAAACGCATGGGTATCATAGGAATGGGAGCCATTGGCACAGGTGTGGCGAGAGTCGCTGAGGCATTCGGAATGGAAGTTGTCTATTATTCGACATCCGGTACCGGGCATTGCACCGAGTGGCCGAGCATTTCCCTTGAGGAGCTCATGCGCACTTCGGACGTCATTTCCATCCATGCACCGTACAATGAGAGGACTGCCGGACTGATAGGTCTGGAGCAATTGAAAATGATGAAGCCGTCGGCCGTCATAGTGAATATGGGGCGCGGCGGCATCATCGTCGAAAAGGATCTTGCCGAGGTCGTGGATGAAGGCCTGATAGGCGGAGCTGCCCTCGATGTGTTCGAGAAGGAACCTGTCCCGGCGGACAGTCCGCTGCTCCATACCCGTCATCCTGAACTATTGCGTTTCACCCCTCACACCGCGTGGGCGAGTGTGGAGGCGAGGAAACGTCTCGTGTCGGCCATTGCCGGGAATATACGTGATTCTATTCCCACTCTATAGTGGCCGGCGGTTTGGATGATATATCGTAAACTACGCGGTTCACTCCGCGTATCTTGTTTATTATCTCGTCGCTGACTTTTGCGAGAAAGTCGTAAGGGAAATGGAACCAGTCGGCTGTCATTGCGTCGGTGGATACCACGGCGCGCAGTGCGACAGGGTTCTCGTATGTCCTTTCGTCTCCCATCACTCCTACGCTCTTGACAGGGAGCAGGATTACGCCTGCCTGCCAGATTGCATCGTAGAGATTGGTGGCCATGACCCTCGGGTCGGATGCTGAAGGGAATCCCATCCCGGTGCAGTCGTAGTTGCGCAGTCCTTTGATATATATGTCATCAGCTTCGCGGAGTACTCTCAGTTTCTCCTCGGTCACATCGCCGATAATCCGGATTGCGAGGGACGGTCCCGGGAACGGATGCCTCCCAACGAGTTCCTCCTTGATTCCGAGAGATCGTCCTACCCTGCGGACTTCGTCCTTGAACAGCATCTTGAGAGGCTCCACAACTTTCAGGTTCATCTTCTCCGGGAGACCTCCCACATTGTGGTGAGACTTGATCTTGGAGGCGATGCCCGGTATGCCTGCTGACTCTATCACGTCCGGGTAAATAGTGCCCTGGGCGAGCCATTTGGCATTTTCAATGGTCCTGGCATATTTGTCGAAAGTCTCGACGAAGAGTCTTCCGATTATTTTTCTCTTGGCTTCAGGCTCGGTCACACCTGCCAGCTGGCTGATGAATTCTTTCGAGGCGTCGGCTCCTATAACATTGAGCCCCATGTCCTTGTAAGATTCCATCACATCTTCGAACTCATTCTTGCGGAGAAGTCCGTTGTTCACGAAGATACAGGTGAGGTTGTGTCCGATGGCCTTGTTCAGGAGGACGGCAGCCACCGTGGAATCCACTCCGCCGCTGAGTCCGAGTATCACGCGGTCGTTTCCGACCTGGGCCCTGAGTTCTGCAACCGTGGTTTCAATGAATGAGGCCGGGGTCCAGTCGCCTTTGCATCCGCAGATTCCGAATGCGAAATTCGCGAGGATTTTGGAGCCTTCGGTGCTGTGGAATACTTCCGGATGGAACTGGACGGCATAAGTCGGCTCGTTCCTGAAATGGAAAGCAGCGTTCACTACATCGTCCGTGGATGCGATTACCTCAGCATCTTCAGGAATTGCGGAAATCGTGTCGCCATGGGACATCCATACCTGGGAATGTGCCGATACGCCCTGAAGAAGAGGCGAGTCCGGATTTACTACATTGAGCATTGCCCTGCCGTATTCCCTTGCCAGGGAGCCTTCCACCTTTCCACCGAATTTTGCGGCGAGATATTGTGCCCCGTAGCAGATGCCGAGCAACGGAAGTTTTCCTTTCACGCCTTCGAGGTTTATCTGGGGCGCGTTCTCATCCCTCACTGAGCAAGGGCTTCCTGAGATTATCACTCCCTTGACGGCCGGATCAGGAGCCGGCATTTTGTTGTAAGGGTAGATTTCGCAGAAGACATTGAGTTCCCTCAGGCGCCGGCCGATCAGCTGTGTCACCTGGGAACCTGCATCGAGAATGATGATTTTTTCTGTCATAGTTAGATTATTGTAATGCAAAAATAATATAAAAAGTTCATTAAAACCGAAGAAATGCGTAATTTTGCATTTCTATATTGAAGAGAAGTAGTATTTTTTATGGACGTTAGGAACATTGCGATCATTGCGCACGTTGACCACGGAAAGACGACACTCGTGGACCGCATGATTTATCAGGCACATCTTGTACGCCAGCCTGAAAATCTCGGGGAGTTGATTCTCGACAACAATGACATCGAGAGAGAAAGAGGTATCACAATTCTTGCAAAGAATGTATCTGTTGTATATAAAGGCGTAAAAATCAATATTATAGATACTCCGGGCCATAGCGATTTCGGCGGTGAGGTCGAGAGGGTGCTTAATATGGCGGACGGCGTGCTGCTCCTCGTGGACGCTTTCGAGGGATGTATGCCCCAGACCCGTTTCGTGCTCCAGAAGGCACTCCAGATGGGAAAGAAGCCTATCGTCGTGGTCAACAAGGTGGACAAGCCGAACTGCCGTCCTGACGAGGTCCAGGAGGAGGTCTTCGACCTGATGTTCTCCCTCAATGCCAATGAGGACCAGCTGGATTTCCGTACGATATTCGGAAGTGCAAAGCAGGGATGGATGTCCAATGACTGGAAGAATCCGACCAATGATATAACGGCTCTTCTGGATGCGATACTTGAGGTCATTCCTGCTCCTGCCCAGAACGAGGGTACGCCGCAGATGCTCATTTCCTCACTCGAATATTCCCCTTATGTCGGCAGAATCGCCGTGGGAAGAGTGACGAGAGGTTCCCTTTCAGCAGGCATGAACGTGAGCCTCTGCAAGAGATATGACCGTGTGGAGAAACAGAAAATCAAGCAGATACTCATATTTGACGGACTCGGCAAGAAAGAAGTCCAGTCAGTCCAGTGCGGTGACATTTGCGCTGTCGTGGGCATAGACGGGTTCGAGATCGGAGACACGATTGCGGATTACGAGAATCCTGAGGCACTCCCACCGATTGCCGTGGACGAGCCGACCATGAGCATGCTCTTCACGATCAACAATTCCCCGTTCTTCGGCAAGGACGGCAAGTTCGTGACTTCGAGACATATCAAGGACCGTTTGGACAAGGAACTTGAGAAGAATCTGGCCCTGAGGGTGAAACCGGGCCTGAACGCCGATTCGTTCGTGGTCTACGGACGCGGTGTGCTCCATCTTTCGGTCCTTATCGAGGAGATGAGAAGGGAAGGCTTCGAACTTCAGGTAGGACAGCCCAAGGTATTGGACAAGACCATCAACGGGCAGAGGTGCGAGCCGATCGAGGAACTCAGCATCGAGGTCCCGGAACAGTTCGTAGGAGCCGCCATCGAGATTTCCACCAGAAGGAAAGGCGCATTGATCCACATGGAGCCGAGAGGGGACAGGACCCTGCTGGAGTTCGAGATTCCTACCCGCGGACTCATGGGACTGAGGAGCAATCTTCTCACTGCATCCCAGGGTGAGGCCGTGGTCGCACACCGTTTCAAGGATTATCAGCCATACAAGGGAGATATCGAGCACAGGACGAACGGTTCCCTGGTTTCTCTTGAGACCGGTGAGGCCATAGCATATTCGATGAACAAGCTTCTGGACCGCGGACGTTTCTTCGTGGAGCCGGGAGAGGCCATATATGCAGGTGAGGTTGTGGGCGAACATACCCGTGACCGAGACCTGAACGTGAACATCTGCAAGACCAAAAAGCTGACGAATGTGCGTGCTGCGGGCAGTGACGAGAAAATTATTCTGCCTCCTGCAGTGAAGATGTCTTTGGAGGAAATGTTGGAGTATATCAATGAGGATGAATTAGTTGAGGTGACTCCACAGCATCTCAGGATCCGCAAGATTCTGCTTGATCCGATAGAAAGAAAAAGAAAAAGCGGAGAATCTGATTGATATTTCAAAGTTTTTTCTTACCTTTGCATCCCCTAATCTGTTTGCGGGCAATGAAAGATGACTTTATCATACCTTTGAATGGACTGAAACCGGGGAAGACTTCGTTCGGCTGGAAAGTCGGGGCAGAGTTCTTCAGACAGTTTGAGAACAAGGATATAAGGGCTGCTGAGATTTCGGTCGATGCAGTGGTCGAGAAATCGGGAACTTATCTCGGAATCGACGCGGTGATGAAAGGGGTCGTGACAGTGCCATGTGACAGATGTGGTGACGATGTGGAACTTCCGGTGAATGCGGACATACAGCTCAGCGTGAAGTTCGGGTCCGAACCGGTGGCCGAGGAGGAGATCGTGGTGAGTGAAGGACGTGAGACGGTATATCTTCCGGAAGATGGCGCTGACATGGACATGAGCCAGACGATTTACGATTTTGCCTGTCTGTCTCTGCCGATGCAGAAGGTTCACGGGGAAGGTGGTTGCAATCCGGATGCCCTGAGGTATCTTGCGGGATCAGAGGATGCGGCGGACAATGCAGGAGAGAGAGGGGATGAGAACAATCCTTTTGCAGTGCTCAAAGGATTGTACGATAATTGACGAGCACATAAGGAATTGATTAAAAGTATTAAAAGTTAATAACAATGGCACATCCGAAACACAAACTTTCAAAGCAAAGAAGGGACAAGAGAAGGACACACGACTTCGCTGCAGTTCCTACACTCGCGACTTGCCCTAATTGCGGTGCTACAGTAATGTATCACAGAGTATGTCCAGAGTGCGGCTATTATAGAGGCCGTCAGATTATTGAGAAAAAGGTAGCTGAATAAGCCCCTTTTTCCAGAATGGTCCCGTAGTTCAACGGATAGAACGGAAGTTTCCTAAACTTTAAATAGTGGTTCGATTCCACTCGGGACTACTCGGAACAGAGGCCGACCCCACAAGGGCCGGTCTCTTTCGTATAATATATTGGCATATAGTTGTCGGAAGGCCCTGCCAGAGTGTGGCCGGCCGCGGCCTCATGAGCGGCTCCCGAAGGAACGCAGTTCCGAAGGGTGGATGGAGCGAAGCGCAACTCTGGCAGGGCCTTCCGACAACTATGCACGGCAATTCCTCATTCAAAACGTTGCATAAATCACGCTTAAGACGTAAATTTGAAGATTGGTACCGATAATATTAATTTGCAATACATAGTATGAAACACTCATTCATCATTTCCATGGCGGCATCCTTTGCACTTGCCGCCTGCGCACACCAGAATGCCCCTGCGCTCATTCCGGCAGAAAACTTTGCAGACACACTTGACGGCAAGCCTGTCGCACTATATACGCTGAAAGGCGGGGACGTGACCCTCCAGGTCACCAATTTCGGAGCCAGGGTCGTTTCAATCTTTACTCCTGACAAGGACGGAGCATACGAGGACATCGTCGTCGGCTACAACAACATAAAGGACTATGTCACTCCTCCGGGAGAAAGATTCTTCGGAGCCTGCGTAGGCCCGGTGGCAAACCGCATCGGCAATGCCAGATTCCAGATAGATGACATTTTATATTCGACTCCGGCCAATGACAATGGCGTCAACACCCTCCACGGCGGATACATCGGACTTGACAATGTAGTCTGGGATGTCGTTTCAGCCGACGAATCGAGCATCGTGCTTCATTTCCTCCATCCTGACGGCCTCGAGGGATATCCTGGCAACAAGGACATAACCATGACTTACACAGTCACTCCGGAAGGGGAGTTCAAGATTGACTACAAGGCAGTTACGGACAAGACTACCCCTATCAACATCTCCAACCATCCGTTCTTCTGCCTCCGCGGAGAGGCCAACGGCACGGTAGAGGATTACATTATGTACATCAAGTCAAGCAGCTTCATTCCGATTGATTCGTTGAGCATCCCGACCGGCGAGATTGCAGACGTCACAGGCACTCCGTTCGATTTCCGTACCGCCCATGCAATCGGTGAAATGATAGGCGAGGACGACATCCAGCTCAAGAACGCAAGAGGTTATGACCACAACTGGTGCATAGACCGTGAGACTGAAAACGACGTCGAACTCATGTGCACCGTCTATGACCCGCAGACCGGAAGGCAGGTGGACGTGCTTTCTGACCAGCCAGGTATCCAGTTCTACAGCGGCAACTTCTTCAACGGCAAGTCCTGCGGCAAATACGGAAGACCTCTCGGATTCCGCAGCTCACTTGCACTCGAGACCCAGCACTATCCGGATTCCCCGAACAATCCTCAGTTCCCGTCGGTCCTGATAGAACCTGGCCAGACCTATACCCAGACCTGCATCTACAGATTCTCTGTACATAAATAATCACTGCCGCTTGCCGGCAGGCAGGATGGTGAAGGTGACAGAAATCGTGTTGCCCGACCCGTCAACGACTGTTACTGTGTGCGGCCCCGGCGTGGGCCGCATTCTGTATTGATGCATGAACCTGGTCTCTCCGAGATATTCATTGTCAAGATGCCAGAAAACAGTCGCGCCCCTGTCGTGGTGAGCCAGATTGAACACCATCTCTCCCGGACTGCCGTCAATCTGCCTCGGAAGGGAAATGACACTCCCGTTTTTCGGGTAGATGAACTCCATCCGGGCCAGAACATCCTCATTGTCAGGGGAATACGCCCCGTCGTCATGATTGTCGTATGGATAGTCAGGATGCTTCTGCCGGTAGTACCATTCCATTGCCGGAGGCAGCCTGAAGAAATCCTTTCCGCCTGATCTGTGATGATAAGGGCATATGCGGCATCTTGCCCCTGCTTCCGGTACAGCCAGTGTGTCTATGTCATGACAATATGGTCCGGCCGGAAAACCCGAAAGCCGGCAAGTCCCGACCAATGTACCGTCTCCCGGCATCGGCTCCTGGAACCAGCCTGATTCAGAGACATATACGGAATATATTTCCTCGTCCGGTGCATGGGATTTCCCAGGCAGAACACTGAAAATATCGAATAACGCAGGGCCTGCGGTGCGGGCTCCGATGAGCCCGGGGGCGGCAGCGCCTCCGGCGTTGCCCGCCCAGACCCCGACGGCATACCGCGGGGTCACACCGCACGCCCACCCGTCACGGAATCCGTAGCTCGTCCCTGTCTTCCATGCCGTTTTCCGTACCGAACTCAGTATATGCCAGTCGATTTCATCCGGCCGGTTCACCTCGCTCATTGCCTTGAACGTGTACCATAATGCTGTCCTGTCCGTGAGAGGAAAAGCTTCCTTTCCGGATTTTCCTGCCGTGACCCCCTCCTGCCCGCAGACATACATCCTTGCCATTCCCGCGTATAACGCCGTCACCTCGTCCAGCCGGCATTCCGCACCGCCGAGAATCAGCGACAGCCCATAATCCGAAGCGCTTCTCGTGACGCTGCTTAGACCGCAATCCTGCAGTACCTGCCTGAACGCTTCGATTCCGTATTCTTTCAGGATATGGACGGAAGGAACATTCAGCGACCGGCTCAAAGCCTCGTCTGCGTGAACCGCCCCGTCATAGGTCAAATTGAAATTCTGAGGGGCGAACCCGTTGATATTCACAGGAGTATCAGCGACCAAACTATAGGGCAGGATCTTCCCTTCCTGCAATGCGGCACAATACAGGACCGGCTTCAGGATACTCCCTGAACTCCTGGGTGAGCAGGCTATGTCAACATTCACTCCCGGGCGCTTCCTGTAAAATGAGGAATTGCCGCAATAAGCCAGAACTTCACCTGTCCTGACATCCATGACAACCGCAGCCATGTCATTGATTCCCTCGCGGGCCAATACATCGCTGTGCCTGTCGACGATTTCCTGGACGAGTCTCTGCAGATTGATGTCTATAGATGTGTTTATGACATCCCTCCTCTGTCCGGAGGAAAGACGGTCGACAAGCTGTGGCGAATAAGACGGCAGTGCAGCAGTTGCTTCAGGCAATGGCTCGGAACAAGCCAGTTCACAATCGTCCCTGCTCATTTCACCCTCCATTTCCAGCCTGTGCAGCAGCCTGTTACGTTTCTCCATCAGCTTTTCCCGGTTCTTGCCCGGACGTATGCTTGACGGAGAATTCGGAAGCACGGCAAGTGTGGCAGCCTCTGCCCAGCTCAATTCTCCGGCCGGCCTTCCGAAATATCTCCATGACGCCGCCTCGATTCCCACAACGTTGCCTCCGAAAGGGGCATGTGCGGCATACAGTGCCAGGATCTCGTCCTTGGAACATCTCAGTTCGAGCCTTGTGGCCAATATTGCCTCGACAATCTTCTGCCACATTGTCCTTTCGCGCCCTCTCGACATCCGTATCACCTGCATTGTCAGGGTACTGCCTCCGCTTACCACATGCCCGGCCCGGACATTGGTGGCAGCCGACCTCACCACGGATACGGGATTGACTCCTCCGTGAAACCTGAACCATCTGTCTTCGAACAAGATAAGGGCCTTTTCATATTTTTCGGGAATGCTGTCTCCCGGAGGAAACCTCCATTGCCCGTCCGTCGCGGTCCTGGCTCCGAGAAGTTCCCCGTTGCGGTCAAGTACGACCGGTGACCAGGACGTGCCCTCGAACAAATCGCGCGGCAGGCAGAATATATACCATGCCGACAATACCGAAGCTACGGCCCATATCCCGAAAGCGAGATATTTCCTTATCTTGTCACTGAACATTTTCCTGAAGCGGTGCAGGCATAAACATTTGTGTCATACATGTCTTCGCAACTTGTCGAAGGCAGCACAAATTCACCTTCGTACGCGGCCCTGAGACGTACCCGGAACTCCATGGACCCGCCCTGAGGCAGGCTGAAATAGAAAATGCTCCTGTCATCCCTGATGTCAAGCCTGTCATATTGAACCGTTCCTCCAGCGATTTCAGTTCTCCTGTCCACTATCTCCCAGCCTGACGGAATACGGTAGGTCAATGCCAGATTGTCTGCCCCGGAGACTGGACTCAGGTTGGAAACCTTGATCACGGCCGTGAAGACTGTGCCCTGCCTGAGTGACTCAGGGCTCAATGCCTCCCCGTCCGAGCCGGAATATCTTACGTCAATGCCGAGATTTTCGGACCTTGACGGGACCGGAGTCCCTGCCGGAATCCTCGCTGCCGAAGTGACACGTGCATATACAGGTCCGGATGAATTGTTCGTCATGCAGGTCTCCCCGGATTCCGGATCTATCAGATTAAATATCAGCCCGTTCTGCTCTGAACTTTCCTTCGAATTGGTCGCAGTCACGTCGATCTTTCCTCCTGTCACCTTCTTGCCCAGGGCATTGAACGCTTTTGCCGCAAAGGCTGACTCCTGCGTGGAAAGAGCCCAGATTCCGTCTTCCGAGCAGACTTCTGCGGCATATCTCACGGCTTCCGCCACATTTCCGCAGAGTGACAATGCCTCGAGAGCTATTGCCTTGTCCCTGAATGGGCTGCGGTATGTCCTCCCGCCGATTCTCCCGACATCGGACGAAGTGGAAAGGGATGCAATGATTTCCTCCCCGACGGACTTCCTGCCGCAGATGCAATATGCAGAAGCCAGCATCATTGAACCCTGCCAGCTGAGTTTTCCGCTCATTTTCAGGCGGTTCATGGCCGCTTCGTCAGGATTGCCGGAGAGACCGAGCGAGAAAAGCCTGTATGCCTGGGCGAGGTCGTCGAATTCGTACGGCTTCGATGTCTTGAAATTCTGTGAACAACGTTTCTGGTAATTGACAAGGTTTCTCAAAACATCGTTTCCGATACTGAATCCCTCATTCCCGGCCGTGACGAGGAACTCCAACGCCATTGAAGACACCCATTCGTCGCTTGCGGAAGCTCCTGGCCAGCAGGCGATTCCTCCATCTGCTCTCTGTCGTGAATAAAGTGTTCCGAGCAATTCCGGAATCATCTTGCCCGCAGTCTCCCTGTTCTCGTCGGACAGTTCCTTCAGAGAATACAGTACGCTGATTCCTGCCGCACATACTTGTTCCGAGCAAGAATGCGGATAATTCCTGAAGAAACCGAACATAGCATTCCAGTCAATGGAAGGATGACCGCAGGCCCCAGCCCATACACGGTCCTCCCTGTTTTCCTTGAAAGGCTTGAAACTGAATACTTTGCTTTCACCCGGCTGCAGCACGGCAGAGGAACTCGTGATGACCTGGGGAGAGGAGTTGCTCACTCCGATACTGATTGTTTCAGTCATCCTGTGACCTCCTCCTTCAGCCGTAACGGTCACCTGTGACATCCCGGACACATCTCCCGAAACCATGTCAAACCTGACCATTCCGTCTTTCCTTCCCGCCATGGAAATTGTCCGTGTCCCGTTTCCGGAAATCTTCAAAGACCCTCTGCATGAGGCAGTTACCTTTACTTCTTCAATGTTGTCCTCCATCACCATCACGTTTACCGGAAGCGTGATTTTCTCCCCGCATCCGGCCTTTCTCGGCAATGTCGGCAGAATCATCAGCGGAGATGTCACAGGAACGGTCTTGTCCGCATTCCCGTATGCCCTTCCGTTGCAGGCCACCACCATCACCCTGACGCTTCCCACGTAAATAGGCAACTTTATCCTGTGACTCGCTGACCCGGACTTGAGCGTGAACGGTCCGAGGAACCTGACCACCGGATTGAACCGGTTCTCCTTCCTCGCCCCTTTCATGAAGCCTTCATCACCTCCGATGCTGAACATCCCTTTCATGATTCCGCCGAAAGACTGGAACACATTGTCATACATATCCCATGTCCTGACTCCGAGAGCCTCTCTCCTGTACATCGCGCTCCACGGATCAGGAGTCCGGAATGCCGTCAGGTCCAGCAGGCCCTCGTCAACAATGGCCAGGGTGTAGGTCATAGGGCGGCCTTTCTTTTCACTGACTTTCACTGTGAACGCCTCCTCCGGATGAAGCCTGTCAGGCATGACAATCACCGGCTCCAGATGTGAATCCGGATTCTCCACGGTCAGCGGAGTCACTCCGTACATCCTGATTGGCAGGTCATTGGTAGCATTGCCGTAAGGCTGGACCAGAGTGATGTGTACATATATGTTCGGAGACATTTCCTCCGTGACCCTGAATTTCCACGGCGTATCCTCCGACGGCTGTGTCCTGACCCATTCGCTTCTGAGCACGCCCCGTCCGTTCTCTATTGAAACCAGCGCCCGTCCGTTTTCTGAGGCAGGGATGAACACTGTCACCTCGTCCCCGGCTCGGCAGACCTTTCTGTCCAATGAGAATGCGAGCATTGCCGGAGCATCCGGATCTTTCCTGTCCGCGCGTCCCCTGTATGCAGGCCAGTCCGCATAGAAAATTCCTCCGGAGCAATGTCCGCTGTCCAGGTCCTTGACATAAATGAGATATCTTCCCCATTGGCTGTCGTCGGCCCGGAAAGGAATCTTCAGGTCGCCGTTCCCGGAAATCATTGTACCTGAGCTGACTGCAGTTGCTCCGGATCCGTTGGTATAGGAGTCCAAAGGCTCCCGTCCGGATTCCCACCACCAGCTCCATTTCAGCTTGAAGATGCGCCACTCTATCCTGTCTCCTGATTTTCGCCGTCCTTCCGCGTCGAGGACTGCCACGTCAATGACATTGTCCCTGCCCGTCTCAAGATAATCCGAAGGCAGCTTCACTCCCACATATCCTCCGTAAGGCGAAAACAGCCTGGTCTGCACCGAAATGCTCTCGTCGCCTCCTTCTTCCGCCACATAGCTGGCAATATCGGCTTCCAGCAATCCTGGAGCGCCTTCCGCCTCCGGCAATTTCACTGACAATTTTGCCGTTCCGTCCTGTCCGAGCGTGGTCCTGTACAGTTCGCTTGTTACAGGAGCAAATGTCCCAGACGGCAAGCTGAAGGCATAATCCCCGAATCCGCTGAACGGATTTGCAATCTTGCGCAATGTCATTTCGGCCCTTGCCCCAAGTCCCGCAGCGGCAGGCCCAGTAAGCCATTGGGCTTCAGTGGAAATATTTACAGTCTGTCCGGCCTTGAGAATCTTTTCATTGATAGTTGTATTGATTTTCAGCCTGTTAGGCTTTATTGTCTCAATATGCAGAGATTTGTGGAACGATGCCCCGCCCACCTTGAAAGTTGCGCTCCAGATTCCTGTAGGGCTGTCCTGGGAGGTAGCTATGTCGAATACGAACAGGCCGTTGCCTCCGGTTGCTATCCGTTTTGCAAAGAACTGTCCTTCAGGGGAATACAAAGACATGGTTGCAGGATGTCCTTCCGGAATCCCGCCGTGGACCATGAGGGCGAGGTGCAATGTGTCGCCTGGTCTCCATACGCCTCGGTCTCCGTAGATGAACCCTTTCAGGCCTTTTTCGAGAATCTCCCCGCCGGTGTCGAACCTGCTGAGTGATTTCTCCGTCCCGTCGTTCACCTTGAGATATGTCGTTGATTCACCTTTCTTTACCTTTACCGCGAATGGTCTTCCAGAACATTTTATTTCGGCAAGTCCATCAGAAGAACTTCGTCCTGAGCCTATTTTCTGCAGCTGGTAATTGTATGCCGTGATTTCCGCACCTGAGACAGGTTCCGCCGAAATGATATTGCTGACTGCTGTCCAGAGAGACGTTTTCCCTTCGTCGGAAACGCCTGAATATTTGGCTATTACACCGAGTTCCGAGAACATCAGGTTCCTTGACGGATAATCGTAAGCCATATAATAGGACGGAGTCATAGGGTTCTCCCTGTCCTGCCAGTTATAAAGCGACCAGTCGTACGAATTGTCATAGTAATATGGCTCTGCAATATCCCATACGGCATTTTCTTCCATATCAGGAATCCCTTTGTCAGCCCTTACGAGGCCTTTGACGGATGACCTTGATTCTGGATGATATATATAGTAATCCTGCCTGAACGAGAGCCGTACTCTGTACATTGCTCCTGGATCCTTCTTGAACAGGCCTGAAAGGTCGATGTTGTAGTTACCCGGTTTTTTCAGGTCCTGTCCCCGGCCTTCGAGTGACAATGTCGTCCTGTAGACAAGTCTTCCGGCTCGCCTGAGGCAATATGAACCGTCCATGTCATTGTCCTGAAGGAATGTCAGGATGTTGTCCGGGTAAATCTTTATTACGCTGATATCCACCGCGTTGAGGTTCACTGCGCAGAATGGGAAAACAATGTTGTCCCCGTCAGGAAGGATATTGCCGTCGCGGGGTATCCAGACTTCCGGCTTCCTTGTGTATCCGGAGACTGACGAACTCCACGCCTCTTCAATACGCTCTCCGGACGAACTCATGATTCCCGGCTCTATCCGTACCGAGGAAATGCGTGATTTCCCGTCCCCGAAGATTCTCAGCCTGTTGTCCTCGATTTTCATATTGGCCCCGTTCTCATTGATATCCGTCCCTGCGAGTCCTCTCAGGTTCTGCCTCGGGTCCAGCGGTTCTGAAAAGACAATGTCCACGTAGCTGTTTTCACCATTCCCGGGTACGGCACACATTGCCCTGAAATTTCCAATTGCCGGGATCATCGTTTCCGCAGGCGCACATTCCTTGAATCCGGTATTTCCGGGTACGAACCTGATGCGGAGCAGCCTGTCCTTCTTTCCGGCCCCGGGGCGTCTCAATCCGCTGACAGTGAAGTTGATCCTTTCGCCGGCAGGGTCGGTTTCCGCCTCAATGTTCCCGCTTCCGTCATAGTCGAAGGCGAGAAGCCCGGCAGGATTGTCAATATCGATTCTTTCGCTGAATATCAATGTGCCGGATACGGATGCAATTTCGCTGTCCTGCCTGCTTACAGATACGGATCCCGCTTCGATGGCGGCTTCTTTCTCTGCTGCAATGAACTGGAATTCAAATGTTTGATGGTCTTTATCCGTCATTGCAACCTGCCCGATGGCGAATTCACAATGGTATTTCCTGCCCGGTTTCATACTTCCTGCCTCAGGGGTGAAGACAAGCCGTTCAGGACTCTCCATGCGTGCCTGGCCTTTCAGTTGCGGGGAAAACCGGAAAAGGCCGGCAACTGCTTTCCGGATGTCAGAATCCGATCCGCTGATCCCGACAGCAGGGGATGTCAGTTCGACCACTATGTCGGACGATCCGGTTACCAGACCTCCGGTGTAGGCTTCCACGTATTCTGCAAAACCGTCGTCAGTATTTTCCTGTCCGCTGCATCCCGCCAGGATCGCGAGTGCGGACAATACGCTTGCAATCTGTCCGTATAAATTCAGTTTCTTCATGATTCAATCCAATTGTTCACTTCACAAATATAGTCTCTTTACATATATAATATATAGGGCCCGGCATAAATTATCGTGCCTTCCTCAAGGAGTGACAATTTGTCAGTGGCGTATCAATGGCACGCACATTGATTCATTCACCGCGGCTCCGCCCATGATGCGGAACGGAATGAAAATAGTTTAAAATTATAAAATCATGATCAAACCATTGGCAGACAGAGTGGTCATCGAGCCGAAAGAGGCCGAGACCAAGACAGCCTCAGGACTTTACATTCCTGACACGGCTAAAGAGAAACCTCAGCAGGGCAAGGTCCTCGCTTGCGGACCGGGCAAAACGGATGAACCTATGGAGGTTAAGGTAGGTGATGAAGTTCTTTATGGCAAATATGCCGGAACCGAAGTGACTGTGGATGACAAGAAACTTCTCATCGTGCGTCAGTCAGATATTCTTGCAATTCTTTAATTTTCAAACAGGAGGCTAATTATGGCAAAAGATATTAAATTCGATGTTGAGGTCCGTGCCAAAATGAAGGAAGGCGCAGACGCTCTTGCAGATGCAGTGAAGGTCACACTTGGTCCAAAGGGACGCAATGTGGTGATTGACAAGAAGTTCGGTGCTCCTCAGGTAACCAAGGACGGTGTTACCGTTGCCAAGGAGGTCGAGCTGAAGGACAGGTTCGCTAACATGGGTGCGCAGATGGTGAAGGAAGTGGCTTCCAAGACCAACGAGCAGGCCGGAGACGGTACCACCACCGCTACTGTTCTTGCTCAGGCCATCATCAATGTCGGCCTGAAGAATGTCACTGCAGGTGCCAGCCCGATGGACCTCAAGAAGGGTATCGACAAGGCTGTTGCAGCAGTCGTTGCCGATCTCAAGGCCCAGAGCCAGCAGGTAGGCGAAGATTATTCCAAGGTGGAGCAGGTCGGCACTGTATCAGCCAACAATGATGCAAACATCGGAAAGCTCATTGCTGATGCAATGTCCAAGGTGAAGAAAGACGGCGTCATCACCGTTGAAGAGGCCAAAGGTACTGAGACTGAGGTGAAAGTCGTTGAGGGAATGCAGTTCGACAGGGGTTATATTTCTCCTTATTTCATGACTGATTCCGACAAAATGGAGGCAAGGCTCGACCAGCCGCTCATCCTCATCACCGACAAGAAGATTTCCACGATGAAGGACCTTCTTCCTGTCCTCGAGCCTATCGCAAGGGAGGGAAAATCTCTCCTTATCATTGCAGAAGATGTTGACGGTGAGGCTCTTACCACTCTCGTAGTGAACAGGCTCCGCGGCACCATCAAGGTTGCTGCCGTGAAGGCTCCGGGATTCGGCGACCGCCGCAAGGAAATGCTCCAGGATATTGCCATATTGACAGGTGCTACCCTTATCTCCGAGGAGAGGGGCTTCACTCTCGAGAACACGACTCCTGAAATGCTCGGAAAGGCTGAGAAAGTCACCATTACCAAGGAGAATACCACTATCGTGGGCGGTGCAGGATGCAAGGAGGATATTGCCGAGAGGGCTGACCTCATCAGGAAGCAGATTTCCACTACTACATCGGACTATGACAGGGAGAAACTCCAGGAGCGTCTCGGAAAGCTCGCAGGCGGTGTTGCCGTTCTTTATGTAGGCGCTACCACCGAGGTTGAGATGAAGGAGAAGAAGGACCGTGTCGAGGATGCTCTCAACGCTACAAGGGCTGCTGTTGAGGAAGGTTATCTTCCGGGAGGCGGAGTAGCATATATCCGTGCTGCAGAAGTCCTCAAGGGCCTCAAGGGTGAAAATGACGATGAGACCACAGGTATCCATATCGTGGCACGTGCCATCGAGGAGCCTCTCCGCCAGATCGCCAGAAATGCAGGCGTGGACGGCAGCGTGATTATCCAGAAGATCCGTGAAGGCAAGGGTGATTTCGGTTACAACGCCCGTACAGACGAGTATGTGAACATGTTCGAGGCCGGAGTTATCGATCCTACCAAGGTCAGCCGCGTGGCTCTCGAGAATGCTGCATCCGTAGCCGGAATGTTCCTCACCACCGAGTGCGGAATCGTGGATGTTCCGGAACCGGCTCCGGCTGCTCCTGCAATGCCTGACGGCGGAATGATGTAATATCATATAATATTATATAGTGTTTGCCGCTTCCTCCCGGGGTTTCCCTGAAGGAAGCGTTTTTTTACAAAATTTTTTCAATTCCGTAACTTCCGCACCCCGTGTAATTTAAAATGATACACGGAGGGATTCGGGCGCAATTCGCCCGTCCGGAAGGCAAAAAAAAGTTGCATAAAAGTTTGGAAAGAAGGAAAAAATGAGTACCTTTGCAATCCCGTTTGAAA
>SFNZ01000029.1 GCA_004552615.1 Bacteroidales bacterium
TAAAGCATCGCCTCCGCCAATGTGGTCTTGCCTGACTTGGTGCTGCCAAGCAAGACCACATTCCGGATATCCTTTGTAGAGTAGGACTTCATAACTTATCTGTGTTATTAATACTATCAATTTCCAAGTGCCGCATGGACACATCTTTGCAAATCTAATAAATTATTAATGTAATAACAATAGAAGTCCCTTTATAATTTAAAACCTTTTATCATATATTTGTCCCGGATGCGCTCTTCATCTGCCTTACGAAGGCTCCTGAAGACCTCTTTCCCGGACATACCAAGTTCCTTCCAGACAAGCGCGTCCAGACCTTTCCGGCTCACTCCGAGCCACCTGCACAGACGGGCGAAAGTAATCCGCCTGTCCATGTAGACCTTCTCCTCAAGCAGAAGGTCCGCAAAAATTCCATAAGCTCTCTTCTCTTCCATGATATAACTCCTTTTAGTGTTCATGCAAATCTATGGAGCATCGCGCCAAGAATGAAGAAAAGGTGGCTGAAAATGCGCAAAAGCACTCACTTTTTTATGTTTTTTAAATAATTCACGGCTATTTTTTAATCATTTGAACACCTTTTGGATACAATGACACCGAATAAAGGTCATTCTTTGACGTCGATTACGGATAATTTTGTGAGTGGAACTGACTTTCAACCGACATGGACAACGCCAGCATTAAAGAGAACATTTACAGGAAACGGAATGAGGAAGGAATCTCTCAGGATGAGATGGCCAGAAGGCTGGGCATTGTACGCAACACTTACAGGAAAATCGAACGGGGACCTGTCAGGCTTTTGAGCGAACACATTGACGGCATCGCCGAAGTCCTCGGGACAACGCCGGAGGAACTTGTTCTGGGATACAAGCCCTTTGACGGCTCCGGAATGCTGGACGAGATACGGATGGAATATGACAGCCGCACCCGGAAGATTACCGAAGAATACGAGTCGGCAATATCGGGACTGAAGGCCGAACTGGCTGCGAAGGAGAACGAAATCCGCGACCTGCGCAACACTATAGAGGACAAGAACGAGATAATCTCGCTTCTCAAGAGGAAATACGCGTCCGACGGGATGTAATCTCACATTTTCTTCATAATTTCGCACATTCTGGAACATGACGGAATTATGACACCCTCATTGAAGAACTATATGAACGAAGGCCTCATCGAGGCCGGATGCGACGAAGCCGGAAGAGGCCCGCTGGCCGGACCGGTGTTCGCCGCCGCAGTGATATTGCCGCGCGATTTCCATCATCCCCTGCTGGACGACTCCAAGAAGATGACGGCTGCACACCGTGACGAGGTCAGGAAAGTGATCGAGGCCGAGGCCTGTGCATGGGCCGTGGAAGCGGTGAGCCCTGAAGAAATAGATGAGCTGAACATCCTGTGGGCGTCCGTGACAGGGATGCAGAGGGCGGTCCTGAGACTGGACCCGCAGCCGGACTACCTGCTGATTGACGGCAACAAGTTCCGTCCTTTCGGGAAATTCGGAAGGTCAGACTATAGCACGGTAGTGAAAGGAGACGCTACCTACGCTTCGATTGCTGCCGCATCGGTACTGGCCAAGACATGGCGGGACGAATATATGAAGAAACTGGCCGTGGAGTATCCGCAATACGGATGGGACCGGAACATGGGCTACCCCACCCCGGAGCACATCGCGGCAATCAGGAAGTACGGTTACTCCCCGCATCACCGCATGAGCTTCCATCCCAAAGAACTTGAACCTACCCTCTTCGACAAATAATTTCAGAAAAATGAAAAATTTCCGGAAATTCTGTAGTTATCCGGGAGAACCTGCGTCTTATAGGAAAAAACGACGAAAATGACCGAGAAAGAATTCGAAAAAATGATCCGGGAACATCGCGGGACGATATATACCGTCTGCTATATGTTCTCGACCGACAAGGATGAGGTGGCAGACCTGTTCCAGGAAATCCTCATCAACCTATGGAAAGGGGCGGGCTCATACCGCGGAGAAGCCTCCCTCAACTCCTGGATATGGAGAATATCCCTGAACACCTGTATTTCATACGACAGAAACCGGAAGCGCAAGATCCGCACCGAGCCCCTGTCCATGGACATTGACCTGTTCGAGGACACGGACGAAGGGTCCCGCCAGGCGGAGCTCCTGCGAGGACGGATAGCGAAACTGGGACCGTTCGACAGGGCAATCGTCCTGCTCTGGCTCGAAAACCTCAGCTACGAAGAAATCGGACAAATTGTCGGCATTTCCACGAAGAATGTCTCGGTAAGGCTCGTCAGAATCAAGGAACAACTTAAAAAAACGGAGTAAAATGGAAAACAACGATACCCTGAACGAAATGAGAGAACAGATGCAGGTTCTCAAGAAAAAGATTGAAAATCAGAAGATTGTCAGCAACAGCATGATACAGAGGTCATACAGGAGCGGGCTCCGTTCCCTGAAAGTACGGTCCTCCCGGGTTACAATGCTGGGCGTAGTGGGGATGGCTCTGGCCTTCAGTTTCTGCAAGAACGGTTTCTCATTGGCCTTTTTCATTGCTACGGAGGTGATGCTTCTGATATGCATAATCGCTAGCATGATGATCAACAGGAACATCCCGGAGATGGACGCCGACCTCATTACAGCAGCGGAGAAACTTGCCAAGTTCAAGAAAGGATATGTGGACTGGATTGCTGTCGGCATCCCGATGTGCATTGCCTGGGTCGTATGGATGTTCACGGAAGTGTACCTGCGGGATGCATTTCCTGAAGAATTCAAAAAGCATTTCATTTTCGGAATCAGCCTTGGCCTCCTGCTCGGATTGACACTCGGACTGAGACTCAGGCGAGGAATAATAAAATCCACTGAAGCCCTCCTGGCCGACCTGGAAGATTTCAAAAGCAGTCAGGAAGACTGAAATACGCAAGTTTTTATGTACATTTGCAGTCCGGAAGAGGAATAAACATTTTTAGATATGAAAAAGATTCTTTGCACTGTTTCCGCGCTCCTGATAATTTGCGCAGGAATGAAGGCGGACGAAGGCATGTGGCTGCTGCCGCTGATCCAGAAAATGAACAGCAAGGCCATGAGCGACCTCGGATGCAAACTTACACCCGAGCAGATATACAGCATCAACAATTCTTCCCTGAAGGACGCAATCGTCCAGTTCGGAGGAGGATGCACGGGAGAGATGATTTCGGACAAGGGTCTCCTGGTGACCAACCATCATTGCGGATACAGCAGCATCCAGAAGCTCAGCACACCGGAGCACAACTACCTCGAGGACGGATACTGGGCAATGTCCAACAAGGACGAGCTGCCGGTCAATGGGCTTACCGTCACGTTCCTCCAGAGGATGACCGACGTGACCGCCCTGCTGGACAAGACACGCGAGGCCGCCCTCAAACAGTACAAGGACAGCACCAATGCCGAAGAACTCGCTGACAAAGCCGTGGCCGCCGCGAGGAAAGACCTCGTGAAAGTAGCAGAGAATGACAATCCGGGCTGCAAGGTACAAGTGACCGGATTCTACAATGCGAATGTTTTCTATCTCATTGTCTATAAAGTATATCGCGACGTCCGTTTCGTAGGTGCGCCACCTGCCTCGGTAGGCAAGTTCGGAGGTGAAACGGACAACTGGATGTGGCCTCGCCATACCGGCGACTTCTCCATGTTCAGGGTATATGCCGGACCGGACAACGAGCCTGCGGATTACTCAGAGGACAATATCCCTTATACTCCGAAGCAGTCCCTGAAAATCTCCCTGAGAGGCATCAACGAAGGTGACTATTCCATGATAATGGGCTACCCGGGACGCACACAGCGTTTCCAGACCGCAGCCCAGCTGGAACAGATGATTGCAAGGCAGGACATCAGTATTGCCGCAAGGACATTACGCCAGAGCATCATGAAGGAAGGAATGGAGGCCGACCCGACAGTGCGTCTCCAGTATGCCAACAAATATGCAAGTTCTGCGAACGGATGGAAGAAATGGATCGGGCAGAAGCAGGCTTTCGCCAAACTGAACATCATCGGAAGGGAGAAACAGAAAGAGGCCGACTTCACCAAGTGGGTCAATTCCAACAAGAAACGCAGTGCGGCATACGGCAATGCACTTGACCAGATCAAGATGGCTGTAGACAGCTCGGATGCCGCCCTGATGGCCACAACCACTCTGCTTGAGGCTCCTTACAATATCGGTATCGGGCAGACGGCCATACACTGGCTTGTCGGATATACCGGAGCTCTCAAGGAGAATCCTTCGGACACCGCTGCTGCAGTGAAAGCCGCCACGGATGCTGCATGCGCCGTATTCAAGGACTATAACGACCCTCTCGAGAGAAAGATTGCCGCAGGCATGCTGGACTTCTACCGCAAAAATGCGAAACCGGAGAATTATCTTGAAATCCCGGGATATGACTTCGCCACGATGGACATCAATGACTATGTCAACTACCTGTTCGACAACAGTATCTTTGCATCCGAGGAGAAGCTCCGCGGCACAGAGAACCTGACGTCAGCAATGGTTGCCGCCGACCCGGCATATCAGTATTACGAGGCCTTGATATCAGTATATCTGAAGCTTACCGTGGATCAGCGCAAATGGGCAGAACCTCTTGCTGAGGGCAGCAAGGATTTCGCGGCAGGACTTCTCGAATGGGAGAAGGGGCAGCCATCTTACCCTGATGCCAATTTCACCATGCGCCTGACCTACGGTTCAGTGAAGGCTTATTCTCCTGCTGACGGTATCCTATACAGATATTATACGACATTGGACGGAGTGATGGAGAAAGAGGATCCTTCGAACTACGAGTTCAAGGTCCCTGCCAGGCTCAAGGAGCTGTACGCTGCCAGGGACTTCGGACAGTACGCCGGTCCTGACGGGAAGGTTCCTACATGCTTCCTGACCACCAACGACATTACCGGAGGCAATTCCGGCTCGCCTGTCCTGGATGCAGAAGGCCGGCTCATCGGTCTGGCCTTCGACGGCAACTGGGAGTCAATGTCGAGCGACGTGATGTTCGAGCCTGATCTCCAGAGATGCATCTGCGTGGATATCCGCTACGTATTGTTCCTCATGGACAAGCTCGGCGGAGCCGGTTATCTGCTTGACGAGATGAATATCGAGAAATAAGCGTAATTGAACGAAATGAAAGAGAACGAGATAATGAAGATGCTCCTCGATGTCACCCACCCTGCGAAGGGAGACAGGAACATCGTGGAGCTGGGTCTGGTGGAGAGCGTGAAAATCGAGGGGAACGACGTGACCGTTACCCTGGCATTTCCGAAACACCGTGACCCGCTGGCGGAATACATTACCGGAAGCACCAAGGCCGCCATTTTCAGGCATTGGCCGGAAGCAGGGAATGTGGATGTGAAGGCCATCGTCAAGGAGGAGTCCGCCCCGAAGAAGCAGACGGGACTGAATCTTACATTGGACGAGGTGAACAATGTGCGTCACATCATCGGAATCGCATCAGGAAAGGGCGGAGTGGGCAAATCCACGGTTGCCGTGAACCTGGCAGTGGCCCTGGCCCGTCTCGGTTACAGGGTAGGCCTGGCCGACGCGGACGTATATGGGCCTTCGGTGCCTGTGATGACATCCACTGAAGGTTCTCTCCCTGAAGCAGTGAACGAGGACGGCAAGGAAGTCATCATGCCGATTGAGAAATACGGGGTGAAATGGATGTCCATAGGATATTTCGCCCAGCCGGGACAGGCTCTCATCTGGCGCGGTCCTATGGCCTGCAATGCATTGAAACAGATGATCCTGCAGGTCAGGTGGGGAACATTGGACTACCTTCTCATCGACATGCCTCCGGGAACCGGTGACATTCATATAAGCCTTGTCCAGGACATCCCGATGGAAGGCGCGGTAATCGTGACCACGCCCCAGACCGTGGCGATTGCCGATGTGGAGAAAGGCGTGGACATGTTCCGCAACAAGAACGTGAACCGGAAGATTTTCGGTCTCGTGGAGAACATGGCCTGGTTCACTCCGGCCGAGCTTCCTGAAAGCAAATACTTCATTTTCGGGAAAGACGGAGGCGTGAAGATGGCGGAGCAATACGGCATTCCTCTTCTCGGCCAGATTCCTATCGTCCAGAGCATAAGGGAAGACGGAGACAACGGTGAACCTGCCGCTCTCTCCTCACGTCCTGACGGTCTCGCCTTTATCGCCCTCGCCGAAAAGCTCGTCAAGGCGGTGGACCTGCCGTAATTGATTTAGAACTTTTTATCTGATTATCCGCAATACAGCGAGAATTAAGGCATTGAGCGTAGCACTTGTGCGAAGTCGAGTTGACATGAAGGAACGTCGCTTGGTCGATATGACAATGACAACCGCCTTCCGTGCAAAACATCTGACATGTGATAAAATCATAATTCATTGGTAATCAATGATAAAGATTTTTGAAAAACGGCAGATGGCATGAATTCGATGCCATCGCGCGTGAGAAAACCCGTTCTACGCCTCAGGGACGGCTTTTGCTCGCGCGATGGTTTGCACGAAGTAGCTGCGAAATCTTATGCTGCTAATTATTATTGTATGAATTATTGAGTATCCGCAACTCATACAGCAATAATAAATCAGCATATTGTCATCTCGAGCGTAGTCGAGAGATCTCTCCACGCGCTTCGCTTGGTAGAGATGACAGTTCGGACAGTGAACAATGAGAGCACTCTGTACGAATTGCGGATAATCAATTTTTTTATTGTTTATTCCGCTCACATTAAGTAAATTTGCCCCGCATTCCCCAGGCGTCATCAGACGCCGCGGACTAGCCGGGTATTTGCACCGGCATACGATAAAAATTGCAAATACGGAAAGGCGGCGGGTCCGCCACTTCCCCCAGGCGTCATCAGACGCCGCGCGAAGAACAACGAAGCGCTGGCATTGTGCTGATGGTGTGCACGTAGCGCTGATCGCCCCCTTGAAAAGGGGGTCGGGAGGTTTGAGGATGCGGAGGGGAAATAAACAGGAAGCGTGTCCGAGTGGTTGAAGGAGGCTGCCTCGAAAACAGTTGGCCGTGTAAAAGCGGCTCGCAGGTTCGAATCCTGCCGCTTCCGCAAACTTCCGCCCATTACAAGGGCGACTTAACTTAATCATCTTATGTATCTAACACCATGGAAAAGAGCGCTTTATGCAGCGCTCACCACTATTATTGCCATTAGCCTTCCGGGCTGCTCCGGAGACAAGAACGAAACTGATGACCCGAAAGAGGACGACAATTTCACAAAACTTGAAGAAGTCCTCGCAGGCGAAATCGGAGCAGAATTCGAAGTACCGAACACTACGGTAATAGCCTTCAATGAGCAGGGCGTATTACTCCAGCAGGGAGAATCCAGAATTTACGCATTCTACGGCGATTCCCACGGACTCACGACCGGCGACATCGTCACGGTATCCGGAACCACATCTATACGAAACGGTCTCCTCCAGTTCGGGAAAGGATGCACCCTCACCAAGACAGGACATAAAGATTTCACCCAGCCCGATCCTGAGAAATTCTCCGTCAGCGACATTGAATCCTATATGGGTGCCCCTTCCGTCAGGTATGTAACTTACAGCGGAGTCATCCTCGTTTCCGGGAACTACACCAACCTCGAGATAGACGGCACTTCCGTCGTGGGAAGCCTCGACTATATGACTGACGAGTTCAAGGAAAAGTACAACAACCACTCCGTCACCATAACCGGCTGGCTCTTCGGCTCATACAAGACATATCTCTATACCATTCCGGTAGCCGTCACGGACAACGGAAAATATGAGGAAGATGTACCTGCCGGAGCAATATATTACAACACCTTCGACAAGGACCTCGCGTCCCAGACTTTCGGAGACGGCAGCAAATGGCCTTTCCTCGATGAATTCGAAGGATGGAAAAATGAAAAGGGTTCCGGAGTCTCCGGAGTCACATACGATTTCTCCAGCATTTCCGCCCGTACAAACCAGTCATCTAAAGGTTCCCTGTCACAGTACGACGGATCCGGCAAGAACAACATTTTCTTCAGCACGGCTCCCAACCATTTCACTATCGGGAACATAGCCGTTCCGTCCGAGAAACTCAGGCTTTCATTCGGTGCACAGAGATATGCCCAGGGAGCATCCAACGATTTCATCAAATCAGACTTCGAGGTTCTGCTTTCAGCGGACGGAGAAACATGGTCGCCTGCCCTGAACTACGATTTCGGGGATGTGCAGGACGTTGCAGGACAGTGGAGATTGGCAACGGCTGACTTCACCATTCCGGCCGGCACCAAAACCCTCTACATCAAGTTCTCCGCCAAGATGAGCAGTGTCAACCGAATAGACGACGTGCTCCTCACGGCAGGTGAAGGCGGCCAGGAAATCGTATTCGGCCAGGAAATTGAAGTTCCTGTATCCACCATCGCGGAAGTAATTGCCTCACCTATTGACAATATCTACAAAATCGAAGGCACGACCATCGGAATACACTCCAAAGGATTCCTTGTACAGGACAATACCGGGACTATTCTCGTATTCAAAAAGAATCACGGCATAGAAGTCGGCGACAAAGTGACCGTAGAAGGAGCCACGAGTGAATACGGAGAGTTGAAACAGTTCGGCGAGACATCCGAGGTTACGAAGACAGGCACTGCCAGCGTCAGCTACCCTCAGGCAGAGGAGTTCGGAGCATCTGAATTCACGGCTTATGCCTCATCTCCGTCCATCAAGTACATCACCTACACCGGAAGACTGACCTCATATCAGGACAATATCTATCAGTGGCATTACAATGTCACTCTGGAAGGAACCTCCGTGGTAGGCTCCATTGCCTATCCGGTAAATGCGCTGAACATCACCAGCCTCGTTGACAGGGACGTTATCGTGACCGGATACGCCATCGGAGTGACAGGAACAGATACCAGATACCTCAACACGATGGCCACAAGCATTGAACTCGCAGAGCAGGAGGAAGTTCCTGACGAAAGCAAAGCCCTCACTGTCAAGGAATTGAATGCCAGAATATCCGAAATGGCAAGCGGAGCTTCCCTCGAAGGCCTCACGGCAGTCAAAGGATATGTTGCAGCCAACAACGAGAGTGGCGCCCTCTATCAGGTAATCTCGCTCGTGGACAATACCGGAGAGGCAAAATCCGGCATCATCATCAAAGGGAACGATTATACGGAGAGCACACTTCCTGTGGGAACGAAAGTCATCGTCAGCCTGAAATATGCTACCTATGACCTTTTCAAGGGACTGCCGCAGATCAAAGGGGCAACTATCTTCACCACCTCGGAGAAGGCCGAAATAATCGTACCGGAAATCGATGACAGCCAATGCGGTGACTACCTCGGACAATACGTGAAGGTCAAGGACCTCACTGCTCCGGAGGACGCTACGACATGGTGCGTGAACAACAAATCCACCACTACCAAATTCACAGGAGCCAAAGGCAATATCGTCGCTTCATATGTGACCAAATATGCCGTGTACAAGGATGAGAAAATAGCCCATCGCACTGCCGACCTCAAAGGAGTGATGGAAGTGTACGGTGATCTCTATGAACTGATTCCTACGAGCATGGACGACGTAGCCGGTTTCAAGGAATAATGAAGAGAATCATTTTCGTCTGCCACGGGAATATCTGCAGGTCACCGATGGCGGAATTCATCATGAAAGAAATTGCAGAACGGGCCAGAAGAGCGGAGGAGTTCGATATCTCCTCCGCCGCGGTTTCGTATGAAGAAGAAGGAAACGGATTGTATCCCTATGCTGCTCAAACACTTGACCGACACGGAATTCCATACGGAAGACACCGGGCACACCGGATAACTCCGGACGAATACCGGAGTGCAGACCTCGTGATTGTCATGGATGCATCCAACGAAAGGCTCCTCAGCCGCATCACAGGCGGATCAGAGCCTGAAAAGACCTCCCGGCTGCTCACATGGGCCGGGGAAAACCGCGACGTGGCGGACCCATGGTACACCGGCAATTTCGAGAAAGCCTTTCAGGACATCCTCACCGGCTGCACCGCCCTGCTTCAAAAACTCAAATGAAGACCGCTACAGAGCCCGTACGGCAGACTCGACCACGGAAGCGACAGAATCCTTCAGCTCCTGGTCAGAAATTCCGGAAAGCACCGGTGCAATGAACGAAATCATCTGAAGCACACGGGCTTCCTGCTCCGGGATGCCTCTCGACCTCATATAGAACTGCTCATCCTCATTGAGCCGGCCGACAGTCGCCCCGTGAGAACATTTCACATCATCGGCATAGATTTCAAGCTGCGGCCTGGTCTCGGCATGAGCCTGGCCTGAGATTACGAGATTGTGATTGGTCTGGTAAGCCTCCGTCTTCTGCGCATCAGGAGCCACCACTATCTTGCCGTAGAAACCGGCCCTTGACGAACCGGCGGCAATCCCGTTGAACAACTGCCTCGACATACTGCCCGGAACCCTGTGCCTCACATCCGTCCGCACGGAAACATTGTCCGAACCGCTGCAAACATACAATCCGCTGATACGCACATCGGCCCCTTCACCGACAATATCGACAGCCAAAGGCACATCCGCATCGGCACCCGGGAGAATGACAATGACGATGTCAACCTGCGCCCCCGCCCCGGCCACTATGCTCGAGAACGGGAGTCCCTCGACACAGCCTTCACCGCGGCCAATCATGTACACCTGCGAAAACGACTGTCCGTCAGCCACTTTCAGGACATCAGAACCTTCCGGGACAGGCAGTTCCACATAATGCCCCGCATCAGATGCCGGCGACGGATTCAGACGGGAAAGAATATTACTGTCCAACTGTCTCATCATATCAGAATATGTCGTAACCCTTTTCCTCTATCGCATCCACAAGTTCCCTGCCCGCAGTCTCCACGATACGCCCGTCCTTCAGGACATGCACGATCTCAGGCTCGATATAATCTATCAGGCGCTTGTAATGCGTAATCACGATGGCAGCCTTCTCCGGGGTATGCAGAGCCTTTACCCCCTCGGCCACAATGCGGAGAGCATCCACATCCAGTCCGCTGTCCGTCTCGTCGAGGATAGCCAGCTCCGGATCAAGCATTGCCATCTGGAAGATTTCATTGCGCTTCTTCTCTCCCCCGGAGAATCCCACATTGACCTCCCTCTTCGCAAACTCCGGTCGCATCTGCACGAAAGCCATCTTCTCCTTCATCAGCTTCAGGAACTCGCCTCCCTTGAGAGGCTCCAGTCCAGCAGCCTTCCTCCTGGAATCCACGGCAGTCTTCATGAAATTGGTTATCGACACTCCCGGAATCTCCACCGGATACTGGAAAGACATGAAAATTCCGGCCCACGACCTTTCCTCGGGAGACATCGCGAGCAGGTCACGCCCGAGAAAAGTCACACTCCCCGCCGTCACCGTATATGACGGCTTGCCCGTCAGGACAGAAGAGAGAGTACTCTTGCCGGCCCCGTTCGGTCCCATCACCGCATGAATCTCGCCCTTCCGGATCGTGAGATCAATGCCCTTCAATATTTCCTTGTCGCCTACAGAGGCGTGCAATCCGCTGACTTGCAGCAATATATCATTAGTCATACAAAATCCTGTTTCGTTTCAGTAAATCCATCAAGCATTCTTCCTGTAAAGTCCGGCCCATGTGACAAGAGACCAGATGCCGTTCACGAGATACAGCGAGCATACTATCGGCATGAACACATGGCCCACGGAAATATGCAGAATCAGCTGTGACACGTTGACCAGCAGCCACGCTACCCAGCAATCCCACTTCTTCAATGCCGAAAGCAGCTGGGCCACGAGTATCAGAATCGTCACGCATGCATCGAGATAAGGCACCGGGTCAGACGGGAAACGTCCCGGGAACACCACATTGCCCACGAGACTTATAATCCACCCCCATACGCCCGCAAGCAGGAAAATGAAGGCAATGGCAATGACCCTCTGCTTCCAGCTCAGCATCGTCACCTTCAGGGCCGTACTGTCATCCGAACTGCGCTCCCCGGACTTCGGATGAGTCCAGCGGTAATGCCCGAGTACATTGATACCCAATGAAATAGGCTGCAATATCAGGTTGGCGTAAAGATTCTTGTTCCAGAACATCAGGAAAAGCAGCAGGGAATACACATACCCCACCCAGAAATTGTATTTGCTGTTGCGCCCCGCAAGGAAAACGCAGGTCAGGCCCGCCACAGAAGTGAGCAGGTCAATCAGCAGCACCGGAGTATCCCCTCCGATAGTAAACAATGTATAATTTATAAAATCCATATCAATAGTTTCCAAATCATTATCCTACAGAACCTTCCAATGACACCTGCAACAGTTTCCGGGCTTCAGCCGCGAACTCCATAGGCAGCTTGCTCAGCACCTCTCGGGCATATCCGTTGACTATCAGGCCCACGGCATCCTCCGGGCCGATTCCCCTCTGGTTGCAGTAGAAGAGCTGGTCGTCGCTGATTTTGGAGGTCGTCGCCTCATGCTCCACGATTGCAGTGGAATTGTCATTGCGTATGTCCGGGAAAGTGTGGGCTCCGCACCTGGAACCGATCAGAAGGCTGTCGCACTGAGAGAAATTCCTTGCCCCGGAAGCCCCCGGGAGCATCCTTACGAGACCCCTGTAGCTGTTCTGGCTATGGCCTGCGGATATTCCCTTGCTGACAATACGGCTGCGGGTGTTCCTTCCGGCATGAATCATCTTCGTCCCCGTGTCGGCCTGCTGATAATTGTTGGTCACGGCCACGGAATAGAACTCCGAAGAGGAATTGTCCCCCTTCAGAATCGTGCTCGGATATTTCCACGTGATTGCCGAGCCCGTCTCGACCTGGGTCCACGAAAGATGTGCTCCCTCGTGACAGATTCCGCGTTTTGTTACCAGATTAAGGATTCCTCCCCTGCCCATGGCATCTCCCGGATACCAGTTCTGGACCGTGCTGTATTTGACGTCGGCATCTTTGAGGACCACGATTTCCACTACCGCGGCATGAAGCTGGTTCTCGTCACGCATAGGTGCCGTACAACCTTCCATGTAGCTCACATACGATCCCTCGTCAGCAACTATCAAAGTGCGCTCGAACTGGCCCGTTCCTTTGGCATTGATCCTGAAATAGCTGGAAAGTTCCATCGGACACCTGACCCCCTTGGGAATATAGCAGAACGAACCATCGCTGAACACCGCGGAGTTCAATGCCGCGAAATAATTGTCCCCTGCAGGGACTACGGTCGCGAGATATTTCCGTACAAGATCCGGATGTTCCCTGACAGCCTCGCTGAAGGAGCAGAATATTATCCCCCTGTCAGCCAGTTCCTTGCGGAATGTGGTAGCCACCGATACCGAATCGAATACCGCATCCACCGCAGCGACCCCGGCCAGTGCCTCCCTCTCCTTCAGGGGAATGCCCAGCTTGTCGAAAGTCTCCGCGAGTTTCGGGTCAATCTCCTTCGGCCTTTCCGAATCCTTCTTCGGGGCAGCATAATATATAATATCCTGATAATCAATATGAGGCATATCAAGATGCCCCCATTCAGGCTCTTTCATCCCCTGCCATTTGCGGAACGCCTCCAGGCGGAAGTCGAGAAGCCATTGCGGCTCCCCCTTCCTCTCCGAGATCATCCTCACGACATCTTCATTCAGGCCCTTCGGGATGAACTCCTGTTCCACGTCGGTGACAAAACCCTCCTTGTATTCCTTCCGGGTAATGTCCCTCAGCAGTTCCTTTTCTTCATTTATATCCATAAAATACCTTTTTCACATCTGTTTCATCAGGTCGGCGAGCACAATCGCCGTCATTGCCTCCACTACCGGCGGCGTCCTCAGAGCGAAGCAAGCATCATGCCTGCCCGGAATCTCCAGCTCGTCCATCTTTCCCGTCGCGAAATTGAACGTCCTCTGGGCCTTCCCGATGCTGGAAGTCGGCTTGAACGCCACACGGAACACTATAGGATTGCCGTTGGTAATCCCTCCGTTCACCCCGCCGGCACCGTTTCTCGAAGGATGCACGCTCAGATGAAGATTCATGTCATTGCGGATAGCCTCAACGGTATCGAACGGGTCATTGTGCTCCGAACCTTTCATCCCCGCAGCGGCGAATCCGTCCCCGAACTCGATTCCCCTCACTCCCGGGATGGAGAAAATCGCATGGGACAACAATGCCTCCACCGAATCGAAGAACGGCTCCCCGAGCCCGGCCGGAACTGAAGTCGCTGTGCATTCCACTATTCCGCCCACCGAATCACGCTCCTGAATAGCCCTGTTCAGGACATCCTTCCACAATACTGAAGGCGGGATGTTCCCAGGATCCGCCCCGTTGATATCCTCCGGGGACAATGTAGCAAGAGCCTCCTCACGGCCAACTCCTCCCACCTCGATCAATCTCGCCGAGATACCGCACACGCACATTTTCTTGGCCACGACGCCGGCCGCAACTATCGGAAGGGTCAGCCTGCCGGAAAAATGGCCTCCTCCACGCGGATCATTGAAATCCATCCACTTGATGCTCGCTGTATAATCGGCATGTCCCGGCCGCGGCATGTCATTGAAAAGCTTGTAGTCTCCCGAGCGGGTATTCCTGTTCCTGAAAATGACAGCAAGGGGCGCCCCGGTCGTCATCCCGTTATAGACCCCGCTCAAAATTTCAGGAATATCAGCTTCTATACGCGGAGTCGTGCCCTTCGGCCCGCTCTTCCTGCGCAATATATCCTCAGTAAAATCATCCACACCCAGTGGAATGCCCGGCTGCACGCCGTCCAGGACCACGCCTATCGCATCACCGTGGGATTCTCCGAAAATGGAGACCCTGAATTTTCTGCCGAAAGAATCCATAATCCGTCATTTTAATCTGCCGAACAATTCGGAGAACGTCGGGAACGACTTCGCGACACACTCCGTATCATCTATTATGACAGGGCCGTCAGCCCCGAGTTCCGCTACCCTCAACGCCATCACCATCCTGTGGTCATGATGGGAGGTATAATGTCCTCCTTTCAGAAGTTTCCCCGTAAGGAGCCTCTGCTGGAGGGAATGTCCTTCAATGACCAGGCGGTCACCGGCTATCTTCGCATTGACCCCCATTGCCGTAAGCATC
Source organism: Bacteroidales bacterium (assembly GCA_004552615.1). Classification (GTDB taxonomy): domain Bacteria; phylum Bacteroidota; class Bacteroidia; order Bacteroidales; family UBA932; genus Cryptobacteroides. Next base: position 15,011 of record SFNZ01000029.1, read on the forward strand.
TCCAGGATTGCCCGTCCCCTGTCACTCTCCTTGTTGGCAAGACGTCCCACCCCGGCTATCCGGCTCGTCCCCTGGCAGAATGCCGCGAGAACCGAAATTATCGGGAACAGGTCAGGACAATTTCCGGCATCCACGTCGAAAGCGCTCAGCGGGGCCCTCTGGACATGAATCATCCCCTTGGAATCGTCATCTCCGAGCTGGGACAGGCTCGCTCCGGCCTCCATCAGAATATCCATCACCGACAGGTCCGCCTGCAAGGACTTGGTATCCAAGCCCGTAAGCTCCACCCGCCCGAAAACGGCCCCTGCAGCGAGAAAATTGGCTGCCGAGCTCCAGTCCCCCTCAATATCCATCTGCGCAGCCTTGTAGGACTGGCCGCCCTTGATATGGAACGTGATGCCCGTGCAGTCATTCCAGTCCTTGGACTCCGCGAAATCCTCTCCCCCTTCCATGTCGCACCACACCTTCACGCCGAAAGCCTTCATAACATCCATCGTGATGAACAGATAAGGGATGCTCTTGGGATTGGCCAGTTCTATCACGGTGTCCTCAGGCAGAAGAGGAAGCGCCATCAGCAGGCCGGACACTATCTGGGAACCGTCCGCCCCGGATATTGCCGCACGTCCTGCGCGAAGCCTTCCCTGCACCGAAAGAGGGACGAACACCTCTTGTCCAGGCTCCCCTTCTTTCACGGACGAAGCCCTCTCCCCTGTCTGCACCAGATTGACCCCGAACGCGGACATGATTGCCGATGCCCCCTTCAAAGGCCTGCGGGTCAATGTCTTCTCGCCCGTAATCTCCACTTTCCCGCCTCCGAGGACGGACATCAGAGGAATCATCATCCTCGTCAGAAGACCCGACTCCCCGGTATGAAGCGAATCCATGGACAGCCTTCCCGGAGCTGCGCCAATACCTTTGATGGTCAATGCAGAATTGTCCTTGGACACATTGCCCGACTCGTATGCGACGCCCACGGTCACCTCTGCACCGAGAGCCCTCGCCACGGAAACTGCCGATTCATTGTCTCCGCACGGAGAATATCCCCTCAGGACAGACACCCCGTCTGCAAGCGCGGCTGCAATGATTGCCCTCTGCGCAAAGCTCTTCGAGGCCGGCATCTGGACCGGTGACAATGACGGATATCCGATGAATTTCCTGTCGCCATAGACCATCTTCCGCATCTGTCCCGTGGAAATCTGTCCGGGAGCTGCCGCATCTTCTTCAGTCAGGGCAGCATAAGTATAAGGAGCGCCTTTGGAGAGACAGTCAATCCTGCTCTGGCGGCCGTCCCCGCCCATCGAAAACGCCACGAGTTTTGCCGAATCGAAATGGTCGTACAGGGAAATGACCCTCGCGGCATCCTCCTTTCCGGAAGCTGTCGTGACAATCTTGGCAATATCTGCCCCGAGAGAGAAACACTTCTCTGTCAATGCCTTGAGAGCTTCGAGGGAATCCGTCCCGCTGAAATCATGATAAGACCTGATCAGGACCGTCCCGCATTCCCGGGTCTCCCTGCGTATCCTCTTGGACATCATCGCAGGAGCCTCGATTTCAAGGTCGGCATAAGCTGCTCCGGCATGTATGGCGGTTATCAGCATTGACTCCGCCTTCTGGGAAGCCTTAGTATCCAGTTTCCTCTCGTCCGCCGACGAACCGGCAAGCGATGCCCGGACCTCTGACACCCGGCATGTAGCCACGAGCGTGACATCGGAAGAGGAGAACAATTCCTCCACCTCGTCCTGTGTCAGGTGACACCGGTCTATTCGTATCTCGGCCATCTCAATGTTGCCGGAATCCAGCAACTCGAAAATCTGGTCGAGGTTTCTGTTCTGTATGGATGTGCAAATCATAATCCGCTGTAAGTTTTGCAATCTGCAAAGATAACTAAAAGTTCCAGCATATCCTTCACCTTCATCGGCTCGATACGCACGTCGCCGATGGCTGCCGGCAGGACGAAATTCACGAGTCCCCCTTCGGCCTTCTTGTCATTGTACATTGCAGCGGACAGTTTCTCTATCGGATAAGGGCAGGCCACAGGCAGTCCGCATGCCTCGAAGTCGCGTATTATCCCGGACTCCAGGCCGCTGATGCCGTAATATCTTTCGGCCAGACGGGCAGCCATCACGATTCCCATTGACACGGCTTCTCCGTGGGAAATGTCATCTCCCGTCTCCCGGGCTTCCCTCTCAATGGCATGGGCGAACGTGTGGCCCAGATTCAGTTTGCGGCGCTCCCCGTTCTCGAACTCATCCCTCTCCACGACTCCCGCCTTGACCGAAGCAGCAGCCCGGACAAGAGATTCAAGCTCAGGCATGAGATTGACAATTGCCCCGGCCTTGTCATCAGATTTCCTTATAGCGGAAAGAACTTCCACCGCTTTGGCATAATCTCCGTTGGAATCGTCGATGATGAATGTCTTCAGCATCTCCGCCGCGCCTGAGATGAAATCCCTATAAGGCAATGTACCAAGCACTTCCGGGCACTCAAACGTGAAATCAGGCTGCCTGATGACCCCGAGGATGTTCTTGTATCCGTCCAGGTTCACCCCGTTCTTGCCGCCTACTGCCGCATCCACCTGGGATAGAAAAGTCGTAGGCATATAAGCGAATCTGATACCTCTCTTGTATATTGAAGCTGCGAATCCCGCCATGTCCGTCGTGATGCCTCCTCCGATGGCGAACACCATCGCTTTGCGGTCCGCCTTTCCGTCCATGAGCCAGCGGCAGATAGTGAGGACAGTGTCCATCACCTTGTCCTGTTCCGTGGCATCGATGAGGAGCATGCCGGCGAGATTGGACCTGGATTCCAGCGCTTTCCCGACACGCTGCGCATAAGATGACACATTGCGGTCCGCCACGATATACACGGCCGGATAATCCGCAAGCCACTCAGCGGCTTCCTCGACAGTGCGTCCGGTCCGTATTACGCACAGCGGCTCAATATTCTTTACAGGTCTGTCCATATTATTGTCCGTCACCGCGATTTCCTATACCGCGGCAGGATACAAACTTACACAAAATCTTGCGATTTACCTCGAATTATAATATATTTGCATTTCCAATTCAGGATTGCGCCGGAGATCCGGCATCCTTGCTGCCCGAATGGCGGAATTGGTAGACGCGTTGGACTCAAAATCCAATGTCCTTAAAAAGACGTGCCGGTTCGAGCCCGGCTTTGGGCACTGCGCCGGAATCTTCCCCGAAGGTTCCGGCTTTTTTGTAGGATCTATATCAGAATTTTAATGGTTGCCGGAGTTCCGCTTCCATCCACCCTTCGGAACTGCGTTCCTGTCGGGAGCCGCTCACAAGGCCGCGGCCGGCCATGCTCCGGCAGAGCCATCCGGCAACCAAACAACAATCTTTTTCGATGACGATTGTCTTCGCGCAAACCTTAGATTTGCACGAATAGCTTTTTGTGCCTCCGACCGGCGTATTTGCCGGCTACGGTGCCGTGCGTCAGGCAAAGTAGAGCATCATTAACGCCTATTAATGCTAGGGTTGAACACATATCGTAGGTTTGAGAACATCTTTAGGCTGGCAGTGTGATTTTATGATCGTTATTGTTAGAAAGAAACACCCAACTTAAGTCCGATCTCATTCGTTTTGTATTTAACTTCGGTGTTTAGAATAGTAGTCTTCCAACTATATAATTCGTATAGCAACGTCAATTTCAATCCTACCCTGCGCTTCATTGGGAAATTTAAACCAAACTCAGGCCTAAATAAAAAACCACCAGACATGTCATAAGTGTAATCCAGTTTTGTGCCGACATCAACACCAGCAATTAAATCCATCTTACTTGTTACAGGCATGTATCCTTTGAGGTCTATAAAAACTGGGAAAAGTATAGCTTCATCGGAGAAATTCGCTGTTGCTCCCAGACCAACGCCAGCGTATAAATAACGGGAAAAACGCACACCATTGATAACTTCCAAATTAAGGTTATTTAATTCCTCATCAATACAGAATGAATAAGAAGTATTAATCTCGCCTTGATACTTGAAATGCTTGGCATTCTGCGCTCCAACGCAAAGCGGCATCATAAAAAAGGCAACTATCGAACAAATGTGCTTTAGCATCATGGTTTTTCGTTTAATGATTAATTATAAAAAATGTAGATAGAATGTATATTAACATCTGTGTCTTCTGCTGATCAAAGGTATATCTTGATTATGTAAAAAGCAAGTTTATCTTCAGCGATTTTCAGAAAAGTTGATTTCAGTAGTTTTCAGAAAAGGCGGTTCGGCATTTTTGGTTGTTTTTTGTTTTATGTCAATAAAGGTCGGGGTTGTGGCCGTATTCCAGGGCGAAGCGTATTGCATCTGCAAGAGTGAGG
>SFNZ01000030.1 GCA_004552615.1 Bacteroidales bacterium
CTCCCCAATGCCCGAATGTGTAATAATTGTAATAATTCTCCAGAGCCATGTCATACGGACTATTGCCGAGTCCGGTCCTGCAATATTCATAGGAAGATGTTCGGATTATGTCCTGCGCGACATGGACTGCCTCGATGTCTTCATCACTTCCCCGAAGGAGGTGAGGGTCCGCAGGGTTGCCCAAAGGATGGGAATCTCTCCGGAAGACGCTGCTTCCCTGATCAGGAAGAAGGACAGGACAAGGGAGAATTATTACAATTATTACACATTCGGGCATTGGGGAGTCGCATCCAACTATGACCTCTGCGTGGATTCTTCCGTGCTCGGTATCGACGGTACTGCTGAAATGATAATCGATTTCTGCAGACGCTCGGGACTATTGAAATGAAATCAAGATGAAGAAATTCAATATCGGATTGTTCGTTCTTGCAGGAGCCTGCGCATTGGTGGGCCTCTGCGTATCGCTGTCCTCCTCTTCGGACAATGCAGATGATATGGCATCACCTGTGCCTGTGATTCTCAACAAGGTGATAACCAATGAATTGTCCGACACTTCATCTCTAAAGGGAATGGATTCCGAAGTTCGCAGGTACATGGCCCAGTGGAATCTCAGGGGAGTCTCGCTTTCCGTGATGAGAAATGACTCCCTGCTTTATGCGAAAGGATACGGATGGGCTGACACGGAGGCAGGGGAGGAAATGCAGCCGAATATGATAATGCGTGTCGCGTCTGTCTCCAAACTCCTGACAGCCACCGGTATAATGGTCCTGAAAGAGCGTGGCCTGCTATCCCTGCAGGACACCGTGTTCGGCCCACGCGGGATACTCACTGATACTTCCTATACTTCCGTCATACGTGATCCTGCCTACAGGAAGATAACCGTGGAAGACCTTCTGCGGCACAAGGGCGGCTTCACTTCTGCCGGGGGAGACCCGATGTTCTCCACAAGGAGTATAATGCTGCAGAATCATCTCGACACTCCTCCTGACAGGACGACCCTGCTCAGAACCCAGCTCAAGCGCCGGCTGCGTTTCCAGCCCGGTACCTCCCAGTATTATTCGAACTTCGGCTACCTTCTCCTCAGCCTCATAGTGGAGGAAGTCTCGGGCGAAGATTATGATACCTTCATGCAGGAGAACGTGCTCAAGCCTGCCGGGTGCCACGGGATGCGGATTGCAGGCAATTATCTGGAGGACAGATATCCGGGAGAAGTGAAATATTACAACGGTGCGGACACCCTTCTCGTTGAGGAATACAACAACAGCGGCAGGCTAGTGGACCGGTGTTACGGGGGCAATGACATACATTCCCTTTCCGGGGCCGGGGCATGGGTGACTTCCACTCCTGAGCTTGCCCGTTTCGTGGCTTCCATCGACGGCCGTCCGGAAGTTCCCGACATCATATCCCCGGAAAGCGTGGCGGAGATGACCAGGTGGATAGACGAGAACACCTATTCCCTCGGATGGAACGACACGAAGCCGGACGGGGAATGGACCAGGACCGGGACCTTCTCGGGCACTAGCGCACTCGTGAAATATTATCCTGACGGCGAATGCTGGGTGATGGTCACCAATACCAGCACATGGAAGGGACCGGGATTCACGCGGTATACGGCGGGACTTTTCAGGAAGCTAAGGGAGAAATATTCACAGGCCCTGCCTTCGAGAAATATGTTCTATGAGCCTGTGGACAAATAGATTACAATGAATAACCACTAATTGATAAATCAATATGAAACAACCAGTATTCGTGACAGCGGACGAGGCTGTCAAGGCAGTCAAGTCAGGAGACCACATCCATCTCAGCAGCGTGGCCAGCGTGCCGCATGTACTGATTCAGGCATTGTGCCGCAGGGCAGATGCAGGGGAGGTGAGAGACCTTCATTTCCATCATTTCCATACGGAGGGCCCGGCCCCTTATTCGGATCCGGCATACGAAGGGATTTTCTTCGACCAGGGATTCTTCCTCGGGCCGAACGTGAGGGCCAATGTCAATGCCGGCTATGCAGACTATCTTCCCGTGCACCTTGGCGAGTCCCAGAAACTCTACAGGAGCGGAGCCTTGAGATGCGACGTGGCCATGGTCCAGGTGTCCCTGCCTGACGAGAACGGGATGATGTCCCTCGGAACTTCGGTGGACTGCTCCCTCGCGGCCGTGGAGAGCGCGAAGACTGTCATTGCCGTGGTCAATGAGAATGTGCCTTACGCCTATGGTGACCTCGTGAGCCCGGACCTGGTGGATTATCTCGTGAAGGACAATACCCCATTGGTTACCAAGGACTTCGCCCAGCCTAACGACATAGAGAAACTTATCGGAAAGAATTGTGCCGAACTCGTTCCTGACGGAGCCTGCCTCCAGATGGGCATCGGGGCTCTTCCGAATGCGCTTGCAGTTGCCCTTGCAGACCACAAGGACCTCGGACTGCATACCGAGATGTTTGCAGACGGAATCCTCCAGCTGATAAAGAAAGGCGTCATCAACGGCAGGCGCAAGAAAATCGACACGGGCAAGGTCGTGGCTTCGTTCCTGCTAGGATCCGATGAGGTTTACCGGTTCATCGACCACAATCCGGACGTCCTGATGAAGGATATAAAATATACCAATGACCCGTGGGTTATTGCACAGAACCCTAACATGATGGCTATCAATTCCGCCACCGAGGTGGATCTGACCGGACAGATAAGCGCCGACTCCATCGGTACGAGAATATTCTCGGGAACGGGCGGCCAGCTGGATTTCGTGAAGGGTGCCACGATGAGCGAGGGCGGAAAATCCGTGACTGCATTTGCTTCCAGGACGAAGAACGGCAAATCCAAGATTGTCCCTGTCCTGAACCAGGGGGCAGGCGTAGTGACGCCGCGTGCTGACGCGCATTGGATTGTCACCGAATACGGTGCAGTGGACCTGTATGGCAAGTCATTACAGGAAAGGGCGAAACTGTTGACCAGCATCGCCCATCCGGATGACCGTGAAGAATTGGACCGTGCTGCCTTTGAGCGCTTCGGCCCTCATTATCACCATTTTTAAATATCCATGAACATTATCTCCGCCGGTGCGCGCTTCTGCTCCAGCAGTTCACGCATCTTGAGCATATAAGGATATGTGTGGCGGTAGAACATCTGCAGGCCGGCGCAGAGGGAATTGAGACCCTTTTCGCCGGTTTTAGTTTTCGAGAAACGGTGTTTCGGGCATTCCCCGTTGCAAAGCCTCACCCATTCGCATCTGCGGCATTGGGTCGGAAGAGTATTGCGCTTCTCGATTCCGAAAGACAGGGCCCCGTCGCATCCTGCGAGGTCTTTCAGGCTGTCAGTGGCAATGTTGCCGAGTTTGTATTCCGGATATACGAAATGGTCGCAGACGTAAACATCCCCGTTGTGCTCCACTACGATATTGCCTCCGCAAGTCTCCCCGAAGACGCATGTCCCCGGCATCTCCCCGCACAGACATGCGAGTGTGGCATCGAATATTCCGACGAAATATTTGCCCACATCCCGCTTCACCCAGTAGTCGAAGATGTCGCAGAGGAATTTTCCGTATCCTACGTCGCTGATCGACCACGAGCCGATTCCGTCATTATCCAATTCGTTGGGATTCACTATCTTTGGCCGTTCGGACTTTACAGCTTTCCCGCTCTCGTTCTTCCTGTAGGCCACCTTCTCGACGACCGGAAGGAACTGCATGAAACGGCTTCCGATGGATTTGAGGAACTGGTATATCTCCAGCCCGTGCCCCTCGGATGCCTTGCTCACGGCCGTAAGCGTGTTGAATTCCACTCCGCCGTACACGAGATTGCGAAGTCCGGCCATCACCTTGCTGAATGAAGGCTCCCCGGCCTTGCTGCTCCGGTATTTGTCATGAACGTGCTCCGGACCGTCTATGGAAATGCCTATGAGGAAACGGTTTTCGGCGAAGAATTCCGCCCATTTCGGCGTGATCAGGGTACCGTTCGTCTGGAGGGTGTTGTGTATGACCTTGCCGTTGGCATATTTCTGCTCGAACTCAATTGCCTTGCGGTAGAAGTCCAGGCCCATGATGAGCGGTTCCCCGCCGTGCCAGTTGAATGTCACTTCCGGCACATCGCAGGACTCTATGTAATTGCTGATCAGTTTCTCGAGCATGTCCTCGGTCATTCGGGGCTCGCGGCCTCCGTAGAGGAATGCCTTGTCGAGATAGTAGCAGTAGCGGCAGTCCAGGTTGCAGAGCGAACCGCCGGGCTTTATCATAAGATTAAACGCCAGCGGACCTGCTATACGTGCAGCATCCGCCAGCGTTATCGTGCTCTTGAAAATGTCTTCAGCCATGTCTTTTACTCAGCAAGACGGGCTTTGATGGCTTTCGTCTGCTCCTCGAAACCAGGTTTCTCAAGCAGGGCGAACATGTTCTTCTTGTAAGCCTCCACACCCGGCTGGTTGAACGGATTCACGCCGAGGATGTAGGCGCTCACGCCGCAGGCGAACTCGAAGAAATAGAAGATTGCGCCGAGGGTCTTCTCGTTGATGCTCTCGACTGAAATCTCGAGCTGTGGAACGCCACCGTCAATGTGGGCGAGCTTGGTTCCGAGCTGGGCCATGGCATTGCAATGCTCCACGTGGCGGCCAGCTAGATAATTCAGCTGGTCGAGGTTCTGCGGATCGCTGCCGATGATCACGCTGCGGTTGCTCTTCTCCACTGTAACAACGGTCTCGAACATCACTCTCGCTCCGTCCTGGACGAACTGTCCGAGGGAGTGGAGGTCAGTGGTATAGACTACGGATGCAGGGTAGATTCCCTTGAGGTCCTTGCCCTCGGATTCGCCGTAGAGCTGCTTCCACCATTCTCCGAGATACTGGAATTTCGGAGTGAACGATACGAGCACCTCGATGGCCTTGCCGTACTCGGAATGAAGGAGATTCCTCATTGCAGCATAAGCTACGGCGGCATTGTCTTCGCTTCTCTCGGAGAGAGCCTTCTCCTCCTCTGCGGCTCCTGCAAGCAGGGCCCTGATGTCGAATCCCGCGAGGGCGATAGGAAGAAGACCTACCGGAGTGAGGACTGAGAAACGTCCGCCCACGTTGTCAGGAACCACGAATGTCCTGTAGCCTTCCTGTGTGGAGAGAGTCTTGAGGGCTCCCTTATGGGCATCTGTCACGGCCACGATCCTGGCTGCGGCCTCGGCCCTTCCGTATGTGTCTTCGATATGCTGTTTAACGATCCTGAAAGCCACTGCAGGCTCTGTGGTGGTGCCTGACTTGGAAATCACGACACAGGCCGTGCTCTTCTCCTTCATGAGGTCCACGAGTTCGGCGGTATATTCCTCGGAGAGATTGTTCCCGGCGAAAACCACGTCCATGGAGCCGCCGTGACGGAGCTCTCTTGCAAAACTGTGGGACAGAGCCTCCACTGCGCATTTTGCACCGAGATATGAGCCTCCGATGCCGATTACGACCACGAGCTCGACCCCTCTTGATTTCCAGTCATCACGGATGTCCTCGCATTCCTTTACGAGGGATTCCGGAGTTCCGGAAGGAAGGTGTTTCCAGCCGAGGAAATCATTGCCGGCTCCTGTTTCCGATTCGAGGACGTCGAATGCCTGGAGCGCTTTCTCAAGATAATTCTTGTACTCTGTTTCTTTTACAAAGGAGGAACAGCCTCCGATATTGATTTTTACCATTTTTTATGAGTATTTTGTCCTGCAAAGTTAATTATTTTATTGATATATGTCCAATAATAAGTATCTTTGTTCGATTTGAAACCGGAATGCCCGGATTCTGGTTTTCTGCGAAATCGGAAAAGCTTGAAATTGTAACAAAATGAAACCAATTTGTATATGTTCGAATCTTTTATGAAAATCTCAGCTGCCGCAGCCATGGCAGTGATGATGCTCCCTGCCACAGCTCAGGGGGCAGGACGCATAAGGATTGCGGCCCACAGAGGATTCTGGGATTGCGAGGCGACCCAGAGGACGGAAAATTCCATCGCCTCCCTGAAATCCGCCCAGGACAACGGTTGCTGGGGCAGCGAGTTCGACATCCACATTACTGCGGATGACAGCATCGTGGTGCACCATGACCAGCATATCGAGGGCCAGGACATCCACAAGAACACCTATTCGTTCCTCAGGCAGTACAAGCTGGCCAACGGCGAGCCTATGCCTACCCTCGACGAATATCTTGCACAGGGAGTCAAATGCCCTGCCACAGTGCTCGTTGTCGAGTTCAAGAAGCAGGACAATGCCGAGAGGGAGAACCTCATGGTGGACAAGACTTTCGAACGCCTCAAGGCTTACGGGCTCTATGACCCGTCCAGGGTGATGTTCATCTCTTTCAGCATGAATGTCTGCCGCAGGGTTGCCGAGCTTGCGCCGGAGTTCACCAACCAGTATCTGAACGGCGACATCGCCCCTGCAGATCTTCACAAGGACGGCATCAACGGAATTGACTATCATTACAAGGTCTTCTATGCCCATCCTGAATGGGTGAAGGAAGCCCAGTCCCTCGGGATGAGCGTCAATGTATGGACAGTCAACAAGGAAGCTGACATCAAGGCAATGATTGCACTCGGGGTTGACTGCATCACCACCAACGCACCTCTTCTCGTGCGCAGACTGCTCGGTACAGAGGAACTCAGGAACAACCCTCCTGCAGAGGATGACCCTGTGGCTGACCCGAAGGCAGTCGTGCTTGCGGGCAATGCCAGGTTCACGGTTCTCGGCAGCCGTCTCGTCCGCATGGAATGGGCTGAAGACGGGAAATTCGAGGACAGGGCCACCTTCGGTGTGGTGAACAGGAAAATGCCCGTGCCACAATATACTGTGAAGCGTTCCGGCAAGAAGGTGACAATCCGCACTGCCGACATCGTGCTGACATATACCGGAGAAGGCAGATTTGATGAGAAGAATCTCTCCGTTACATTCACCATGGCAGACCCTGCGGCCAAAAAGGGCGTCAGGACTGTAACCTGGCATCCTGGCATGGACGACAGCGCCAACCTGCTCGGCACCACGAGGACCCTCGACGGATGCGACGGCGAGAAAGTCAAGGAGCCTTATGACAAGGGAGTCGTTTCCCGTGACGGCTGGGCCGTGCTTGACGAGTCTGACCGTCAGGTTTTTACGCCGGTGAAGTCTGATTGGAAGAACTGGGTGGCGAATCGTGAGGAGGGTGACCGCCAGGACCTCTACATGTTCGCCTACGGCCACGACTACAAGGCCGCGGTTTCGGACTTCACCAAAATCGGCGGCCGCATTCCGCTGCCCCCGAAATACACTCTCGGATACTGGTGGTGCCGCTACTGGCAATATTCCGATTTCGAGTTCGTCGGGCTCGGACGCCAGATACGTTCCCTCAGCATCCCGATTGACGTGATGGTCCTCGACATGGACTGGCACGAGACCTGGACCCTCAAAAAGGGCAAGGATTCCCCGAAGGACGAGTTCGGACAGCGCATCGGCTGGACAGGTTATACCTGGCAGAAGAAGCTCTTCCCTAATCCGGCCAACTGCCTCCAGGATCTCCACAATCTCGGTCTCAGGACCACTCTCAACCTTCATCCGGCTTCAGGCATACAGCCTTACGAGGAGCCTTATGACAGGTTTGTAAAGGATTATCTTTCACGCACTTCCGAATATGACGGACCGAAGGGTTATATCAATCCTGACGGTTCCAAAGCCCCTGTGCCTTTCAGGATTGACGACGAGGCATGGGCTGACGCGTATTTCAATTCCGTGATCCGTCCGTTCGAGCGTCAGGGCGTGGATTTCTGGTGGCTTGACTGGCAGCAGTGGAGAATCAGTAAATATACTCCGGGTCTCAGCAATACTTTCTGGCTGAACTATACTTTCTTCAATGACATGGTCCGCCAGAGCGCCAGCGAGGGAATTTATGCCCGCCGTCCGGTCATCTATCACCGTTGGGGCGGAATCGGAAGCCACAGATACCAGATCGGCTTCTCCGGTGACACATACGCTTCATGGAAAGTCCTCGGATATCTGCCTTGGTTCACTTCCACGGCATCCAATGTTGGCTACGGCTATTGGGGCCACGATATCGGAGGCCACATGCAGCCGAAGGGCGTGACCAGCACAGACCCTGAACTCTACACGAGATGGATCCAGAACGGAGTCTTTACTCCTATCTTCAAGACACATTCCACCAAGGACCAGACCATGGAGAAGCGCTTCTGGGTGTTCCCGGAGCATTTCGATGCAATGCGTGACGCAGTCCGCCTGAGATACGACCTTTCTCCGTACATTTACAATGCTGCACGCCAGACATACGATACCGGCATTTCCATGTGCCGTCCTATGTATTATGACTATCCTGAGCTGAACGAGGCATACGATTTCAAGGAGCAGTACATGTTCGGTGACGATATCCTCGCCACTGTAGTGTGCCAGCCTGTGGACAGCGTGACCGCGCTTGCAGGACGTACCGTATGGTTCCCGGCCGGTAATGACTGGTATGATGTGGCCACCGGAAGCGTATATGCAGGAGGACAGGTCAGGGAACTTCGCTATACCGTGAACGAAAATCCTTATTACGTGAAGGCAGGTGCCGTTATCCCTATGGCTGCCGGCAACATCACTTCACTTCAGGAGAAGAGCAATGTGCTGAAGCTTTTCGTGGCACCTGGCGACGGGGAGAGCGAAGTCGCTGTATATGAGGACGATGGCGAGACACAGGCATACAAGGAGGAATATGCGGTTACCAAGGTGTCCAAGACCTCCGATGCTCATGGAGTGAAAGTAACCGTGGCTCCGAGGGAGGGTACGTATTGCGGCATTGACCCGACCCGCAGGCTCCAGTTCGCGTTCGCAGGAGTGTTCGCTCCGGAAGCAGTATTCGTGAACGGTGTCGAGATTCCATATTCCCGTTTCGCGGAGCACAATCAGGAACAGACGTCCAATGTGGCCGAGTGGAGCTATGACGGCACTTCTCTCACCGCAGTGGTTTATCTTCCGGTTGCGCCGGCTTCGGAAGAGAGCGTCGTGGAATGCCGTTTCAGCGACTATGCGGCTTCTCACAGGGATCTGCTCAACGGCAAGAAAGGCTTGATGCACAGGATGATGGACATGACTCCGGAGACCAAGCTCGTCTTCGGCAAATATGTGGATTCATACATGATGCTTCCGGACAGTTTCCTTGCTCTGGCACAGTGCTCGAGCTTCATCAAGGAGGATCCGCAGAATGCCGGCAAGTATCTTGAGAATATCAGTGCCGAGGCAATGATTGACGACCTCAGCGGATATGAGGCATTGCCTGACGGATTCATCGAGAAGCTCAAGGCCCAGGCCGAGATCAGGTAGCCCCTGTTCCGCTAAAATCCTTGTGACAATCATAATGAGGAATCTCCAAAAAAAGCATTATATTTGCCAAATGGAGATTCCTCTAATTATTATTTGGAATTTATTTTTATGAAACAGATTGATACCAAGAATGCGCCTGCTGCCATCGGACCGTACAGCCAGGCCATAGATGCCGGCAGTCTCGTGTTCCTTTCGGGCCAGCTGCCTATTGACCCTGCTACAGGAGCATTCCCTGAGGGCGGTGTGAAAGAGCAGACAAGACAGTCCCTGCTCAATGTCGGAGCCATACTCGAGGCTGCAGGTCTCGGATATGCCAATGTGGTGAAAACCACCGTATTCCTCGCGGACATGTCCTATTTCGCAGAGATGAACGAGGTGTATTCTGAATTCTTCTCCCAGCCATATCCGGCTCGTTCGGCAGTGGCCGTGAAGGCTCTTCCTAAAGGGGCTCTCGTCGAGATTGAAGTGCTCGCATCCAAATAGTTAGGTCCCCGGACATGGCGAAAGGTGCGGCAGATATCGAAGGACAGTGCAGGAAAATCATCACTGATGCCAGGAACGGAATATTCGCTCCTGTCTATCTGCTGATGGGCGCGGAGCCGTATTATCCTGACCTGGTCTGCGAGAATATATTGAAATACGCCCTTTCCGACAGCGAACGGGATTTCAACCAGTCCATGTATTACGGATTGGACACCGATGCCGGGACAGTGGCATCAGACGCCAGGGGATATCCGATGATGTCCGAGCGGCGTCTTGTCGTGCTCAAGGAGGCGCAGAACATGAAGTCCCTGGAGGAACTCGGGGTATATGCGGCTGAGCCGATGGATACCACCGTCCTGGTGATTCTGATGCACGGAGCCTCGGCGGACAAGCGGAAGAGCCTGTACAAGAATGTCTCCAAGAACGGGATTGTGCTCGATTCGCCCCAGCTGAGGGATTACGAGATGCCTGAATGGATATCGTCGTATTTCAATTCCCGGGGTGTGGTCATAGCTCCTGATGCAGCAGCCCTGCTCGCTGAATATGCCGGAACGGATCTCGGCAAGATTGCAGTGGAGACGGACAAGATGCTCAAAAGCCTGCCTGAGGGAACGAAAACGGTGACTGCGGCCGATGTTGAGAACAATGTCGGGATCAGCCGCCAGTACAGCATCTTCGAACTTACCAAGGAATTGTCCTACAGGAGAGTACAGAAAGCGTTGAAGATTGCATCCCGCATAGGTTCCGGGCCCAAATTCGCGATGCCGATGGCCGTTGCACCGATATTCACGCATTTCAGCCGGATACTCAGGTATGAGGCGGCATTGATGAAGAATCCGTCGATGCAGAAGATGGACAAGGCCAGGCTGCTCGGAGTCAATCCTTTCTTCGTGGAGGAATACGACGCGGCGGTGAGAAACTATCCTGTGAAAAACTGCATGCGCATCATTTCCCTGCTCGAGGAATATGATTTCAAAGGCAAGGGAGGGGAGTGCGGAGAAGCCGGTCAGGATGAGCTCCTCGTGGAGCTGGTGACCAGGATATTGGCTTGATAATTATTTAATTCTAACGATATGGGATTGATTGAATGCAGGGAAATCTGCAAAAGTTTCGGGGAGAAGGTCGCGCTTGACCATGTGAGCCTCGATATACCAAAAGGCCGCATCTTCGGCCTGCTCGGCCCGAACGGGGCGGGCAAGACCACGACTATTCGCATTATCAACCGGATTACCATCCCGAATTCCGGCGAGGTGTTTTTTGACGGGAGGCCTATTACCCAGAGGGATGTTGAGAAAATAGGATATCTGCCTGAGGAAAGGGGACTTTACCGCAAGATGGAAGTCGGGGAGCAGGCCATGTATCTGGCACAACTCAAGGGAATGAGCGCCCGTGACGCCCAGAACGAACTCAAGAAATGGTTCATAAAATTCGGCATACAGAGCTGGTGGAAGAAGAAAGTCGAGGAACTTTCCAAGGGTATGGCCCAGAAGATCCAGTTCATCACGACAGTCGTTCACAAGCCTGCCCTGATGATTCTCGACGAGCCGTTCAGCGGATTCGATCCGGTGAATGCCGAACTCATCAGGAAAGAGATCCTGGCCCTCAAGGAAGAAGGCGCAACCATCATCCTTTCGACCCACAATATGGAATCCGTGGAGGAACTCTGCGATGATATCGCATTGATAGACAAGTCCAAAGTGGTTATTACCGGAGGCGTTGACGAGATCCGCAGGAAATACGGCAACAACAATGTCGAACTCATCTACACCGGGGAGACGCCTGTATCATCAGAGGCAGGCCTCTTCACCGTGCTTTCGGACCGGGACGATGCAGGACGCCATACCGCGGTGCTTGCACTCGAGAACGGCAAGGGCACCAATGAAGTGCTGGCATCAGTCCTCTCGAAGGACGTGACCGTGAATTCATTCAAGGAACTGCTTCCGAGGATGAACGACATTTTCATCAAACTTGTCACCGAAGGTGAATAAAACAGGGAGGACGATATCATGAATCTGCATATTGTAAACATCATCATAAAGCGGGAATATCTCACCCGCGTGAAGAAGAAATCATTCATAATCATCACTTTCCTCGTTCCGGTGCTGTTCGCGGCCCTTTGCACCCTCCCGTCCGTGATAATGCTCATGGCGAAGGAGGAGGCCAAGAAGATAGCCGTCGTGGACCAGTCCGGAATAGTGGCCGGCCTGCTTGAGGACACGGGGACGGTTACGTTCTCCGATTTCAAGGGGGCGGATCCTGTAGCGGTCAAGGCAGGTCTCGACAGTCTCGGGATGGATGTGCTCCTCTCGATTTCCCCTCTTGACAGCGCCCGCAGGACAGTGACTGCGATGACGTATTCTGCCAAGCCTCTCGGAGTGGACATGACGGGTGACATAGAGCGCCAGATCAATGACGCAGTCGAGCAATACCGGATTGAGTCATACGGGATTGAAGGCCTTGACAAGATAATGCAGGAGGTGAAGCCTGACGTCAAGCTCGTGTCCTATCAGATGGACGAGTCCGGCAATGAGACTTTGAGCGAGTCCGGCATCTACATGATGCTCTCCTTAGTGCTCGGTATGATTATCTACATGTTCATTTCCATGTTCTGCGGAATGGTGATGTCGAGCGTCATCGAGGAGAAGTCCAGCAGGGTGGTCGAGGTTCTCGTTTCATCAGTGAAGGCCACGGAACTGCTTTTCGGAAAAATAATCGGAGTTGCACTTGTGGCTCTCACCCAGTTCTTCATGTGGATTGCACTTACGGCACTCATACTCGCAGTCGTTGGCGGCATCACCGGTGCTGGCCTCATGGACATGGGAGCTGCGGCAGACCCTACGGCCCAGATTACCGGCATTACATCCCAGCTTCCTGACGGATCTGTCCCGGATATGTCATCCCTCATGCAGGAAGTGACCGAACCGGCTGACTCGACATCTGCATATCCTTCAGAGAAGTCTGTGATATTCAGCACATTGATGAACATTGACTATACCCGTCTCATCATTGTCTTCGTACTCTTCTTCATATTCGGCTACCTGCTTTACGCGTCCCTTTTCGCCGCAATCGGTTCAGCCGTGGAGAATGAGGCTGACAGCAACCAGCTCGTGCTGCCCCTGACCGTGCCGCTGATGATAGGCTTCTTCATAGCCATGTTCGTATACAAGTCACCTGACAGCGGAGTTGTGTTCTGGGCTTCAATGATTCCGTTCACCTCGCCGATGGTGATGCTTTCAAGGGCCCTGTTCGGGGTCAAGACCTGGGAGATCGTGCTCTCTCTCGTCATCCTCATATTGTCATTCATCGGATGTGCATGGGTATCGGCGAAAATCTACAAGGTCGGCATCCTGATGTTCGGGAAGAAATCCTCGTTCAAGGATCTCTGGAAATGGCTCAAGATGAAATAATTATTTCAAAGTATAATGAAGAAGTCACTCAAGATATTGCTCGTTGCATCATGTCTCCTTGCCCTTCAGCCGGCCGGAGCCCGGGGGAAATATTCTTTCTCCTGGACAAGGTCAGCAGTGGACGGCAGCCGCACGGGAGTCAGGTCTTCCGGTGCGGATGATGTGGAGGAGGCCATGGGCAGTGTGCGCGGAAAGAAATATTATTCCCCGTCCGGAAAAGTGTTCAAGGGCGGAACGGTCCCGGCCGTAGCGAAGATAATGCTCGACGTGCAGCCGGAAATGTCCGAGGTGAAGCAGGTAATCGCCTATTCGCCTGAGGCAATGATTCGCCGGAAGCCGGAATGCGCCCTTTCAGACTGGTTCATTGATGCACTTATGGCCGGCTGTGAGGAGATTACCGGGAAGAAGGTGCATGTGGGTTTTACCAATTTCGGTGGAATCCGCGTGGATATGCCGAAAGGTGATGTCCTCCTGGACGATATAATGTCAATGTTCCCGTTCAAGAACAATCTCTGTTATCTCGAACTTGAGGGAAGGGATATCCGTGTGATACTTGAGCAGATGGCCTCGAAAGGCTGGCAGGTGATCGGGGGAGTGAGATGCACGGCAACGAAGGACGGCAGGCTCCTGGGCGCCGAGATTGACGGAGAACCGCTCGATGACGACAGGGTCTATGGAGTGGCTACCATCAGTTTCCTTCTCGACGGAGGCGACGGATATGCCATAGCGAAGAATGCCAGGACTCTTGAGATTCTGGAGCCTTATATCCTGGACGTGATGCTCCCTTATGTGAAGAAACTCACGGCAGAAGGCAGATTTATAGAATACAAGGCCGACGGCCGTGTCAAAATCGTGAAGAAATGATGAGAAAGCCTGTCATATATCTGATATCCGCATTGCTCTGTGCAGCATTGTCAACTTCCAGGGTAACGGCCCAGGAACTCGTGATCGTGCATTTCAATGATACTCACAGCCATCTCGAACCGGAACGCTCAGGTGAAGAGTCAGGGCTCGGAGGAGTCATCGAGAGGGCTGCCTATGTAGACAGCGTGAGGGCTGCCTCGGGCAACAGGAACGTCCTCCTGCTTCATGCCGGGGATTTCGGCCAGGGTACTTCATATTTCACTCTCCTTGACGGAGATGTTGAGATCAGCCTGCTGAACGCAATGAAATATGACGTGATAACTCTCGGCAACCACGAATTCGACAATGGCCTGGAAGAACTCGCAAGGCGCTTGAAATCAGTGAAATGCCCTGTGGTCTGCGCGAATTATGATTTCTCCCCGTTCGAGCTGGGACGTTATGTCAGGCCTTATACGATTGTCCGCAAGGCCGGCCTGAAGATTGGCATTTTCGGGCTCCTGACAGACATCACGACAGTGGTGGACAGGACGATTGCCGACCGTATCCCGAAGTTCGATGACATCGAGACTGCCAACAAGTGGGCGGCATGGCTGAAGGAGTCCGAAAAATGCGACATGGTTATTGCCCTGACCCATATCGGCTTCAGCGGAGAGAAGTTCACCGACCCTGAGCTCGTCCGCGCGACACGCAATATCGACCTGGTCGTAGGCGGTCATTCACATACTTTCCTCAAGGATATAGTGTATGAGAAAAACCTTGATGGTCAGGAGATTCCGATTGTCCAGAACGGGTGCTGGGGCCTTCAGGCCGCAACCTTGAAAGTAAGATCAAGTAAATAATATTAAAACAATGACTAACATGGAAATCAACCTCAAAACCAGTCCGGAGCTTGACTCGTTGTCCGAAAGGCACAAGGCGATACTCGATATTCTTCAGCTTCAGGGAAGCGTTTCCGTAGCGGATCTCTCGGAGCGTCTCTCGGTCTCCGAGGTGACCATAAGGAAAGACCTCTCGGTCCTCGAGAAGCAGAACAAGCTCTACAGGACCCACGGCCGTGCCATCCCTATCAGCCCGTACATCGGCGACCGCCACATCAACGAGAAGGAAAAGCAGATGGTGCTTGAGAAAAGGGCAATCGGAAAGATGGCTGCTAGGCTCGTGAACGAGCATGATTCCATCCTCATGGCATCCGGTACCACCATACTCTATACAGCCAAGGAACTCATTGACAAGAAGGATATTACGGTCATTTCCGCATCCGTTTCGGCGTCTTCTATGCTTTCCCAGAACAAGGACATCGACGTGGTCCAGCTCGGCGGCATGGTCAGGGAGAGTTCGGTATCCGTGGTCGGTTCCTTCGCGGAGGACATGCTGAAGTATTTCAACTGCAGCCTTCTCTTCATGGGAGCAGACGGAGTTGACCTCGAGTTCGGTATCACCACAACCAACATGATGGAGGCCAACCTGAACCGCATGATGATGAACACGTCACAGCAGACGGTCCTCCTTGCCGACAGCTCCAAGTTCGGCAAGAAAGGCTTCAGCAAGATATGCGATCTAGGTGAAATCGACAGGATAATCACTGATGACGGCATTCCACAGATGTATCTCGAGAGTCTTCAGGAAATGGGTATCGAGGTGACTATCGTATCAGCGAAGTCATTGTAGGATAATCGGCTTAAGTTTCGCAGAGCGAAACAACTGCTTTTGAGGCCTTCAGGCCGAGGGTAAGTCCCTTTCCCGGGGAAAGGGATTTAGGAAAAGGGTAGCGTATACAAAATTTGCGCGCGGGCCTTTTGCTTGCACAGAGAAATAAATCCTCTGAAAAGCAGTAATTTGCGGCTTGCGAAGCTTGAATAACTGATTATAAGATATTCATTGATTGCTCGCGAATTTTCTCGAGCTCGTCCTTCATCTTCACCACCACCTTCTGGATTCCGGCATGATTGGCCTTGGAACCGGTGGTGTTGATTTCCCGGCCCATCTCCTGGATGATGAATCCGAGTTTCTTGCCCGGATATTTCTCCCCGTCGATCGTGTCCATGAAATATTTGCAATGCTGGCGGAGCCTGACCTTCTCTTCGTTCACGTCGTATTTTTCGAGGTAATATATCATTTCCTCCTCGAGACGTGCCGGGTCGGGCTTCAGCTGCAGTTCGGCAATTGCCTTGCTGATTTTCGCCCTGACAGCCTCAATCCGTTCCCCGTCGAATGACTCCACCTCGTTCTCGAGTTCGAGAATATTGTTCACGCGTCCCGTCACATCCCTGTAGAGGGCCGCACCCTCGCGGTCGCGGTATTCGCAGGTCAGTTCGATGGCCCTGTCGACAGCCTTTTCCACTGCCGGCCAGTTGGATTCGTTGATGACATCCTGTCGAGTGTTGTCGATGATGTCCGGAAATCTCAATATGCTGCTCATGTAGAGGGCCGAGTCGGCCGTGATTCCGAGCCTGTTCCCGAGCTCGCTGATCTGGCGGAAATATTCCTCAGCCAGTCCGACATTGATTTTCTTGGCGGCCGATACAGAATTCGGCTCGAAATTCAGGAACAGGTCGATTGTTCCGCGGTGCAGCCTTTCGGAAAGTTTCTGCCTGACAATCAGCTCCTTGTCTTTCGGAAGAAGCTGGCTCTTGATGCTTATGTCGGCTGACTTCCCGTTGAGGGTGCGTATCTCCACTGTGAGTTTTCCGGTCTCAAGGCTTGCCTCAGCCTTGCCGTATCCTGTCATCGATTGTATCATGGACTTATATTTTTGCATTTTCAAGGCTGCAAAATTACGAAAATTATTATTTTTGTAAAACGTAAACACTATAATTATGTCCGAAATCAGCAGAAGGCTCTTTCTGAAAAAGGGCGTCGCAGGGCTCGCTGCAATCGCGGTGGCTCCTGAACTTGTTTCCTGCACAGGGCAGGATTCCGATGGTACAAATGTCAGGCAATTCGCCCCTCTTGCCGGGAAATATGACGTTGTGGTCATAGGAGGAGGCCCGGCAGGCTTCATTGCGGCAATCTCCGCAGCGAGACAGGGAGCCAGGACCGCCCTCGTGGAGAAATACGGATTCCTCGGCGGAATGGCTACGGCAGGATATGTCGCCCCGATAAGCGTATTCGCCAAGGACAACGAGCTCGTCATAGGCGGCATCCCTTGGGAATTCGTCAAGCGCCTCGAGTCCATGGGAGGAGCTTTCATCGAGTGGCCGAAGGCCAATATCGATTTCGACATCGAACTTTACAAGCTATGCTGCCAGAGAATGGTCCTGGAGGCAGGTGTGGAACTCTACATGCATTCCTCCCTCGTTGGGTGCGAAATGGACGGCAAGACCGTTTCAAGTATAATAATAGAGAACAAGAACGGGCTCGAGACCCTCGAAGCGGGCCGTTACATCGACTGCACGGGAGATGCCGACCTGGCCCACATGGCACAGGTGCCGATGCAGCCCAATCCCGACAACGAACTCCAGCCGTCATCGTTCTGCTTCATCCTCTCGGGTGTGGACACGAAGAGTGACCTCCTGAACAAATGCATGTACCACAACGGGATAAACGGTCCGAGCCAGTGCCGTCCTGTAAGGGAGAAACTTCTGGCCCTCAAGGAGGCCGGGGCTGACATTCCGGATTTCGGAGGCCCGTGGTTCAACAATGTGCTCCACGAGGGCAGCGTGGCAGTAAACATCACCCGCCGTGCAGCAGATTCCACTGACAACCGCAATTTCACATCTGTGGAATGCAGCCTGCGGGAGGACATTTTCCGTTTCGCGGAACTCCTGCGCGAGAATTTCCCTGAATTCAGGAACGCCTATGTCTCGTCCACTGCGCCGCAGGCGGGCGTCCGTGAGTCCCGTCGCATACTCGGCGTGCACACGGTCACCGCGGAGGAGTATGTTAACGGGTTCCGGTACGAGGACAGTATATCGAGGGGAATACATCCTATAGACATTCATGCAAGCAGCGGAACGAAGCAGGTGAGGATAGAACTTGAACAGCCTGCCTATGTGCCTTACCGGGCGCTCATTGCTCCGGATTTCCCGAATCTTCTTGTGGCAGGCAGGTGCATTTCCACTGACCGGCAGGCCCTGGCTTCGCTCCGCGTGATGGCTAGTTGCATGGGTACCGGACAGGCCGCAGGGGTCGCAGCCGCGCAGAGCATTGCCTCCGGAAAGAGTGTCCTCGACATTGACATTTCTCGTCTTGTTGAGACTGTCAGGGGGCTGGGAGCCATTATTTAATATTTGCAATCGTTTTAAATTAAAACATTTTATCAAATAATGCCTTACAAATCGTAATTGATATTTGTATAAAATATGCGTTCTGCGCAACTGGCCCGTATTTAAACTTTTAAAGTTTGCAATACGGGTCATTTTATTATCCTTTTTACTATTGGATTTCAAAAATCTTTATTATTTTTGTGAAAACCGAATAATTATTCGGGAAATATTTACCCAAACGGCCATCAACCGGCACACTGCCGGGGCTGTAAACAGTCCGGATCTTTAACTTCTTATGTGCGAGATGATGAAAAGGATTGTTTTTATGCTATGTGCGCTTACAGTTTGTAATATTGCGAGTGCGTAGAAAATCACAGTCAGCGGTACTGTGACAGATGACAAAACTCTTCCCGTCATCGGGGCAGTAATTCAGGAACACAACGGCAAGGCGGTCGCCATTACCGACAATGAAGGGCGTTATTCCCTTCAGGTGCCTTCCGATGCGGTGCTCACCGCGTCCTGCCTTGACTTCTATTGTTACATCTGTACACAAAGGTTTTCTCAGGACCTTCATTCAAAGAGGTGGCATTACAGTTCCACGTTTCGTGATATTATAAAGTCCTTGTGGTAGCTGGAGGTGTATAATTAAAACAGTTAGTTGATATGAAACAGAATATATGTAATATATGTGTAGTTATATTTTTATTTTTATTGCGTTCAACCAAATGTAAAGACCAAACATTCATATACCCCCAAAACGATTCTATCCTGACAGAATATAATGATGGGAAATTTTGGGCTTATTTAAACAAAAATGATTTTGTTGTAGGTCTTTCATGCTTTGAAGTAAAAGATGATTATGGGAAATACTATCACTTGGATATTTTTATCAAGAATTTAAGTGAAACCCCAATTGTATTCCAACCTGACAGCGTACACTCTAATCTACTAACAAAAAAAGACGATACTTTAAAACTTGAAGTATATACAAATGAAGAATATCAAAAAAAAAAAAAACTAAGGCATTATATGGAATCTCTGCTGGCATTAATGCAGGAACAGCAGGATATTCAACATCCTATTCTTCTAATGGTTATGCTTACACAACCATAACCAATCTTGATGACGCTATTGCAGCATACCAAGCTACCAATCAAATGATTACATTAGGACAAATGATGGATAATGAGCGAACTAGACGTGAACAAGGATATTTAAAAACCACAACTATTTATCCTGATGAAGCTATTATTGGCTATATGAGTATTAAAAGGAAAAATTTTTAATTCCGTTATGTGTTTCTGCACAAAACGAAAGTTCTATGTCACATGCCAAAACAGTTAATGATTCTACTTTGATTAAAATACATGCTATTGTAGAAGATATAGATTTTCGTATGCATGGACTTGATAGGTACAAACTATATCCAACAGAAAATATCTATAATTTTCTGCAATTAGATACAATGACAGGGAAAATAGAAATTGTCCAATGGTCTTTGGATGATGATAAAGAAGGTTCTGCAACTCTTAATGACGAAGACCTATCTCTTGGTACAGGCTGTGGAACATTTGAATTATATCCCACAAAAAATATATATCAATTTCTTTTGTTAGATAAAGTAATAGGAAGAAGATCCTATCGAAGTCGCTGACGTCTTTTTCTCTGCGGAGAACGGAGACTACTGCTACTATATCGGTGCTTCCGGAGCTGCGGAGGCAGAACTGTCAGTCATCAGGAGCAACTCGACTATTGCCGCCGAGTATGCAATCAAGGTCGTGAGCGCCGACAAGGGCGTCACCATCCCTGAATCTGTAAAATTCGCTGAAGGACAGACAAGTTCGACACTTACCATCACGGCTCCTGCCGGTTCTGCACCAGGAACTGTCCTCTCATTTGAGATTATGTTCACCGGAGAGAACGTGAATCCTTCGGCCAACAACTTCAACTGGTGCATTTACGGAATCCAGGCATACAATGATCCGGGTTACAGGCTTTATTATCCGGAAAGCAATATGATTCAGTTCTGGGGTGGATATACCATCTATAATGGTGATACAGCTTCATATATCTTCACAGGTAACCCGTGTGTTATCGCGGATAGTTTCCCTTATGATCGTTTAGCAA
>SFNZ01000031.1 GCA_004552615.1 Bacteroidales bacterium
GAGACAGTGCCCAGATCGTTACACCATTCGTGCAGGTCGGAACTTACCCGACAAGGAATTTCGCTACCTTAGGACCGTTATAGTTACGGCCGCCGTTTAACGGGGCTTCGATTCAGACCTTCGCTTGCGCTAAGCCCCCCTCTTAACCTTCCGTCACCGGGCAGGTGTCAGGCCATATTCGTCATCTTAACGATTTCGCATAGCCATGTGTTTTTGGTAAACAGTCGCCTGGGCCATTTCTCTGCGCCCTCTTTCAAGGGTCCCCTTCTCCCGAAGTTACGGGGTAAATTTGCCTAGTTCCTTAGCCGTGATTCACTCGAGCACCTTAGGATTCTCTCCTCACCCACCTGTGTCGGTTTACGGTACGGGCCGTCATACGCTTAACGCTTCGCAGCTTTTCTCGCAAGTCTGATTACCGGCTCTGTCGGATTGGCCGAAGCCGCTCCGTACTGTCAGATTTCAGGTTACCCCTACGTCCTTCAACGCGGAATTCCGTCTCCGCGCGGCCGTGTCACTCCTCGGTCACTGCTTAGCCTGCATGACGGGCATCGGAATCTTAACCGATTGTCCATCACCTGCCCCTCTCGGGTTCGGCTTAGCTCCCGGCTTACCCTGATCCGTTTAACGTTGTTCAGGAAACCTTGGGTTTTCGGTGTCGATATTTCCATATCGATTGTCGTTACTTATGCCTACATTTTCTTTTCATACCGCTCCAGCATTGCTCACGCAACACCTTCTACGCCGATATCAATGCTCCCCTACCACTCTAACTCACGTTAGAGTCCACGGCTTCGGCGGCAGTCTTGATGCCCGCTCATCATCCACGCAACTTCGCTCGACTAGTGAGCTGTTACGCACTCTTTGAATGAATAGCTGCTTCCAAGCTAACATCCTAGCTGTCTCTGCGATGTCACCTCGTTCTGTCTCAACTTAAACTGCTCTTGGGGGCCTTAGCCGGTGGGCTGGGCTCTTACCCTTTCGCCGACGGATATTAGCACCCGACGACTCACTCCCTGCGATCACATGCGCCCATTCGGAGTTTGTCAGGAATTGACAGGCGGCGAAGCCCTCGCTTCCTATCAGTAGCTCTACCTGACGCATGCTGCGCAGAGGCTGTCCCTAAAGACATTTCGGGGAGTACGAGCTATCTCCCAGTTTGATTGGCCTTTCACTCCTACCCACAGCTCATCCGAGCACTTTTTCACGTAAACCGGTTCGAGCCTCCAGCGCCTGTTACGGCGCCTTCACTCTGGCCATGGGTAGATCACTAGGTTTCGCGTCTGCTCACCGCGACTGAACGCCCTGTTCAGACTCGCTCTCGCTACGGCTCCGTGGCTTAACCACTTAACCTCGCCGCGATGAAGCAACTCGTAGGCTCATTATGCAAAAGGCACGCCGTCGCTCTTTATAAAAAGCTCCGACCGCTTGTAAACGAACGGTTTCAGGTTCTATTTCACTCCCCTGTTCGGGGTTCTTCCCACCTTTCCCTCACGGTACTGGTCCACTATCGGTCTTCTGGAAGTGTTTAGCCTTGCGAGATGGTCCTCGCTGATTCAGACAGGATTCCACGTGTCCCGCCCTACTCAGGTGGCACTCCTCTGACATCCTCGTTACCCGTACGGGGGTTTCACCCTCTGCGCCGTGTCTTTCCGGACACTTCCGGTTCCTTGATGTCAACTTTGAGTGCTCCTACAACCCCGTCAGCGCCGTAACGCCCACGGTTTAGGCTCTGTCCCTTTCGATCGCCACTACTCAGGATATCGATTTTTCTTTCTCTTCCTGCAGGTACTAAGATGTTTCAGTTCCCTGCGTTCGCCCCATCTATAGATGGTGACCGGTCTTCAACCGGCCGGGTTGCCCCATTCGGACATCTGCGGATCACTTCCTGTTTGCGGATCCCCGCAGCTTTTCGCAGCTTACCACGTCCTTCTTCGCCTCCAGAAGCCTAGGCATCCTCCGTTCGCTCTTCTCTCCTTTCTCTTGTGAATCTCTGCAACTGATGTCTCATGCTCCCGCACAAGACTGTTACTTCGATTGAACTCGTTTTGCCTATTTGGGAATTTTCAAACTTCAAACTGATTCATCTTTGAAAATCTTTTCGGTCTATATTGATTTTCTCATCAATCATTTAGTTAAAACTAAACTCATTCTTCGAAAATTCAATCTATCCTCGAAAATCTCATCCAAATCTGAAACAGTTATCGTTTTCATATTCCCGAAGCAAGAAATTGCAGTCTGTCGCAACTCGAAAAAACTCTCGAATTTCGATTTTTCAAACTGATTCTGTTTCTTTCTTCTTTACCTCTTTGTTTTCTCTCAGTATTGTCAATGATCTTTATCTCGCTTTTCGAGAGGTTCCGTAGAACTTGTTTTTCTCTCAAGCGGGGTGCAAAGATACGCACTTTTTCTTTCCCTGCAAACCTTTTTCGGATTTTTTTTGAAAATATTTTCCTTTTCGGCGATTTTTCACACTTTTCTTTATCTTTTAGGATTTTTATTCCACTTTTTGACACGATTTTTTACGCCCTTCCCGGCAAAGAAAATCCCCGCCCCCTCAACCTGCAGACCCCGGAAAGACGGAACCGGTCCCGCCCACAGCCCGTACGGAATATATTGCAGGCTGTTTTGAACGAAAAAAACGTTATATTTGTAGGAATGTGTCTCCGGACAGATAATAATCATACAATATTATATCAAACTTATGAGCAAACAGAATTTCTCGCTTCCTGAAAACGCAGGCAGGGAGCTCAAGCCGGGCGAAGAGTACAAGCCGCTTCTCAGCCCGGAGAAGAAATACCTTGAAGTGACACCTTATTCGGTGGCAATGGGCATCCTGATGGTCGTCATATTCTCCGCTGCGGCGGCCTATCTCGGCCTTAAGGTCGGTCAGGTGTTCGAGGCGGCCATCCCGATTGCCATCATAGCCGTCGGAGTGACCGGAGCCCTGAAAAAAAGCGACAGCCTCAGCCAGAACGTCATAATCCAGTCCATCGGCGGATGCTCCGGAGCAGTGGTGGCAGGTGCAATCTTCACACTTCCGGCCATCTACATCCTCGGCGTGGATATCAACTTCTGGCAGATGTTCCTCTCCTCCATGCTCGGAGGCATCCTCGGAATACTCTTCCTCATCCCGTTCAGGAAATACTTCGTCAAGGAAATGCACGGAAAATATCCGTTCCCTGAGGCCACGGCCACCACACAGGTGCTTGTAAGCGGTGAAGGCGGAGGCTCCAACGCCAAGACTCTCCTTGTCAGCGGCCTCATCGGAGGTCTCTACGACTTCATCGTCGCCACATTCGGCGCCTGGAGCGAGACTCTCACCACCACCGTCTGCCACCTCGGCCAAACCATTGCCGACAAAGCCAAGGTGATGCTCAAGATCAACACCGGTGCGGCAGTACTCGGTCTGGGATACATCATCGGACTCAAATATGCGTTCATCATCTGCTGCGGCAGCCTCCTCGTGTGGCTTGTCATCATCCCGCTCCTCAACGCCATCTGGGGCGGCAGCGTGATTGACCTGATGCACTCGGGCATCGTCCAGACCGTGGGCGAGATGAGCGCTGACGAGATTTTCCGCAACTACGCCCGCCACATCGGCATCGGAGGCATCGCAACTGCCGGCATCATCGGCATCATCAACTCCTTCGGGGTCATCAAATCGGCAGCCGGTCTTGCAGTCAAGGAAATCAGGCACAAGGGCGGCCCGGCAGAAAAGGTCGAGAGGACACAGGAAGACCTTTCGATGAAGATCATCATCTTCGGCATTGTGCTCACCCTCATAGCAGTGTTTGCATTCTTCGCATTCGGCGGCGTGGTCGAGAACATCTGGCAGGCACTTATCGGCCTGCTTCTCGTGGCCGTGGTATCGTTCCTCTTCACTACCGTAGCCGCCAACGCCATCGCCATCGTGGGCACCAACCCTGTCAGCGGAATGACGCTCATGACCCTCATCATCGCAGCCCTCGTGCTTGTAGCCGTAGGTCTCAAGGGCAATGCCGGAATGGTCGCAGCCCTCTGCATCGGCGGAGTTGTCTGCACGGCGCTTTCGGTCAGCGGCTCATTCATCACCGACCTCAAGATTGGCTACTGGATCGGCTCCACCCCGAAGAACCAGGAAAACTGGAAATTTGTCGGCGTGCTCATCTCAGCGGCAACCGTCTGCGGCGTGATGATGATCCTCAACAAGACATACGGATTTACCGGACAGAACGCCCTCGTGGCACCTCAGGCCAATGCAATGGCAGCCGTAATCCAGCCTATGATGAACGGCGGAGCGGCTCCGTGGCTGCTCTACGGCATCGGCGCGGTCCTCGCAATCGTGCTCACCTTCTTCAAGGTGCCGGCACTCGCATTCTCCCTCGGAATGTTCATCCCGATCGACCTCAACCTGCCTCTGCTCGTGGGCGGCACGGTAGCCTGGTTTGTCAGCACCCGCTCCAAGGACGCTGCAGTCAACAGCGCAAGGCTCGAAAAGGGCACTCTCATCGCATCGGGATTCATCGCGGGCGGTGCACTCATGGGCGTAGTCAGCGCAATCCTCAAATTTGCGAAGGTTGACTGGTATATGTATTCGTGGAACGCCACCTACGGTGAAGTCATGTCCATTGTGCCGTTCATCCTCCTGATTGCATACCTCGCCTATGCATCGATGAAAGTTGACAAAGCGAAGAAATGACAAAAAACAGACACACAGATATATTAAAGAAATGGAAAAGATAGTTGAAAGATTTCTCAGATACGTGGCCGTGGACACACGGTCCGATGAAGAAAGCGCAAGCCAGCCGTCGGCTGCAAAGGAGCTGAACCTCCTCAGGATGCTTCGCGACGAGCTTGTGGAAATGGGCGTCGGGGCCACCCTCGACGAATGGGGTTATGTGATGGGGCGTATCCCGTCCAACATCGGCAGGAAGGTGCCTGCAGTGGGTTTCATCGCCCACGTCGATACGGCTCCGGACGCTTCCGGCGCGGACATCAAGCCGCAGATAATAGAAAACTATGACGGCTCGGACATTGCCCTGAAGGGCGTGGAGGGCCTGATGCTGAAGCCTTCGGACTTCCCGGAACTTCTCAAGTACAAGGGACAGACACTCATCACCACAGACGGCAC
Organism: Bacteroidales bacterium; assembly: GCA_004552615.1. GTDB lineage: Bacteria > Bacteroidota > Bacteroidia > Bacteroidales > UBA932 > Cryptobacteroides. Next base: position 5,111 of record SFNZ01000031.1, read on the forward strand.
GACGCTTCTGGGAGCCGATGACAAGGCCGGAGTCGCAGAGATAATGGAGGCCGTCAGGTATGTCGTGGAGCATCCTGAGTTCAAGCACGGCGACATCTGCATCGGATTCACCCCGGACGAGGAAATCGGCCGCGGTGTCGTGAAGTTTGACGTGGAGAAGTTCGGCGCCGATTTCGGATTTACCATGGACGGAGGCGAAATCGGAGAGCTCGAGTTTGAAAATTTCAACGCCGCATCCGCAAAAATCCACATCCAGGGACGCAATGTCCACCCGGGCAACGCCAAAAACAAGATGAAGAACGCGATCCTGATCGCATCGGAGCTCAACAGCCTGCTTCCTGTGGAGCAGCGTCCGGAATACACCGAGGGCTATGAAGGATTCTTCCACATCATTTCCTTCAAGGGCAGCGTCGAGGAGGCGGACATCGCCTACATCATCCGCGACCATGACAGGGAGAAGTTTGAGCAGAAGAAAAAGGTCATCGCCAAGGTCTGCCACTTCATCAACGGCAAATACGGCGAGGGAACGGCCATGCCTGAGGTCAAGGACCAGTACTACAATATGAAGGAGATGGTCGAGCCTCACTACCACATCATCGAAAAGGCAGTCAAGGCTATGGAAATGGCCGGCGTGAAACCGATAATCCAGCCTATCCGCGGCGGCACCGACGGAGCCAACCTCAGCTTCAAGGGCCTTCCTTGCCCCAACATCTTCGCCGGAGGCCACAATTTCCACGGAAAGATGGAGTATGTGCCGGTGGAGTCGATGGTGAAGGCCGAGGAGGTCATCCGCAACATCATCAGCCTGTTTGCGGAGTAGAAAGCACCTCCACACGGCCGGGATGTCCCGGCGTGCGGCCCATCAGGCAAAAACGAACTGAAAAGCCCTGCTGCAGAGTCTGCAGCAGGGCTTCCGGTTTGTATTCTTACTGGATGTTGAATTTCTTCTTGAGGCAGACAATCATATCCTTTGACATGGAGTCAAGGTCATATGAAGGCTTCCAGCCCCATTCCTCGCGGGCGCAGGAATCGTCCATGCTGTCAGGCCATGAATCAGCAATCGCCTGGCGGACAGGATCGACCTCGTAACGCATGCGGAAATCCGGATAGAACTCCTGGATCTTGTGGTAAATCGTGTCAGGCTCGAAGCTCATCGAGGCGATGTTGAAGGAGTTCCTGTGGACAAGCTTGGAAGGATCTGCAAGCATGAGCTCAACTGCGGCACGCAGGGCATCCGGCATATACATCATATCCATATATGTGCCTGCGGCAATCGGGCAGACGAATTCCTCACCCTTCACTGCGGCATAGTAGATGTCAACCGCATAGTCGGTGGTGCCGCCTCCCGGAGGAGTCACGTTGGAAATCAGGCCCGGGAATCGTACGGAACGGGTATCGACACCGTATTTGATATGGTAGTAATCGCTGAGGAGCTCGGTAGCCACCTTTGTCACTCCGTACATCGAGCGCGGACGCTGGATGGTGTCCTGCGGGGTATTGACATGAGGGGTGGTAGGACCGAACGAACCGATGGAGCTCGGGGTAAACACCGCACAGTTCTTTTCACGGGCTATCTCGAGGATGTTGATAAGGCCGTTCATCTGGATGTTCCAGGCGAGCAGAGGCTTGCGCTCTGCAACAGCCGAAAGGAGGGCGGCTAGGTTATAGACGGTGTCGATATTGTACTTGTCCACTACCTCGGCGAGCTGCTGGGCGTTGCATACGTCAGCAAGCGCGCTCGGGCCGCTTTCGAGAAGTTCTCCCTTAGGTTCAGCGCCGGTGATGTAGCCGGCAACGATGTTCCCTTCAGGAAGCATCCTGCGAAGTTTCATTGTGAGTTCCGAACCGATCTGACCGGTGGAACCGATTACCAACACATTTTTCATTGCGTTAGAGCTATGGTTATTGCATTTATTGGAATTAGGATTGGCAAAGATAATAATTCTCGTTAAAAATTGATATCAAATTCATACTTTTTTATGCTTTTTGTAAATATTTCATAGATTTTTGTTTGTGGGACAATTAAATTGTATAAATTTGTATTTTCAACAAAAACGGGTTACCCCGCATAATACTGAAGGAATAACTAAAACTATACATTACTATGTACGGAAAGTTTCAGGAACATCTCCAGAATGAACTGACTTCCATCAGGGAAGCCGGGCTCTACAAGGCAGAGCGCAACATTGCTTCCGCCCAGTCCGCAGAAATCACCCTTGAGGACGGCTCCAAGGCCCTCAACTTCTGCGCCAACAACTATCTCGGACTCGCAGATTCCCCGCGCATCATCGAGGCTGCGAAGAAAGCCATGGATGAGAGGGGATACGGCATGTCATCCGTCCGCTTCATCTGCGGAACCCAGGACCTCCACAAGCAGCTTGAGAAGGCCATTTCCGACTTCTTCAAGACAGAGGACACCATCCTCTACGCATCCTGCTTCGATGCAAACGGCGGTGTGTTCGAGCCTCTCCTCACAGCCGAGGACGCAATCATCTCCGACTCGCTCAACCACGCTTCCATCATCGACGGCGTCCGCCTGTGCAAGGCTGTGCGCTACCGCTACGCCAATGCCGACATGGCTGACCTCGAGCGCTGCCTCCAGGAGGCACAGGCACAGAGGTTCCGCATCATCTGCACCGACGGTGTGTTCTCGATGGACGGCAATGTGGCCCCTATGGACAAGATCTGTGACCTCGCAGAGAAATACGATGCCCTCGTGATGGTTGACGAAAGCCACTCAGCAGGCGTTGTGGGCAAGACCGGACACGGTGTTGCAGAGCAGTACAACTGCTACGGCCGCATCGATATCTTCACCGGCACACTCGGAAAGGCATTCGGCGGCGCTGTCGGCGGATTCACCACCGGCCGCAAGGAAATCATCGAGATGCTCCGCCAGAGGTCAAGGCCATACCTTTTCTCCAACTCCATCCCTCCTATGATTGCAGCAGGCGCAATCGAGATGTTCAAGATGCTCGGCGAGAGCAACGAGCTCCACGACCGCCAGCAGGAGAATGTGGCTTACTTCCGCGACAGGATGATCGAGGCCGGCTTCGACATCAAGCCTACCCAGAGCGCCATCTGCGCAGTAATGCTCTACGACGCTCCGCTTTCACAGAAATTTGCCGCCGCAATGGCCAAGGAAGGCATTTTCGTGACCGGATTCTACTATCCTGTGGTTCCTAAGGGACAGGCCCGCATCAGGGTTCAGCTCAGCGCCGCCCACAAGAAGGAGCACCTCGACAAGGCTATCGAAGCCTTCATCAAGGTAGGAAAAGAGCTGGGTGTCATCAAGTAGGATATCCTGACTGATACTTTCAAGGCTGGCGGAATGTCACTTCCTGCCAGCCTTTTTATTTGCACGGGCCTCCTTGCGGGCCTTCTGTTTCTCGTATTTCTTCCTGTAGGCCTCAAGCCTTGCCTGCTCTTTCTGGAGCCGTTTCTGCTCGGCAAGGAGAATCTTCAGCTTGCGTGCGCGTTCCTTCTCGGCCTTTGCCTCGGCCTTGCGTGCGGCCTTTGCAGCATCCAGGCTGTCAAGTCGGGCCCATTCCGCCTCCCTTGCTGCAATCTTCGCAGCCCTCGCAGCCTCTTTCTCACGCCTTCTTGCCTCCTTTTCAGCCCTCGCCCTTTCCTTTGGAGAGAGAGCCACGGTATCCGCCGCAGCCAATGAATCCCTCACGGCCGACAATGAATCGGAGACTGCCGGAAGCGCATCCGCAGCCGACAGCGAATCGGCAACATGCAAGGCAAGGGAATCCACTGCAGAGAGGGAGCCGACACCTGCTTCAAGCGAATCGGCGACATCATTTGCCGCAAGGAGCGAATCTGCCTGGGCAATCTGGCGTGAAAGCGCCTCCTGCTCCTTCCTACGGACTTCACGGACCTTTTTAAGGGAATCAGAGACCTCGATCTCCCTGTAAACTCCCTCCATATAGCCCGGGAAATAGATGTCGGTCTGCCTGAACTGCGCCCTCGGACGGGACTCGTACTGTTTGCGCTGCGTAGGACGCTTTGTATATGAGGTTATGTCACGCGGCCCCTTCGGACGGTTGTCCGGGAGCCAGTTGAAGCCTTTGAGCACACGGTCATCCTGCTTCATCTGGGCAATAGGATAGGCGTCATTCTTGGCCTGGTCATAGTAGGACACGCTCTGGAGTTCCCCGTCAGTGAGAACGGCATACAGCATCCTGGACTGGCTCTTGTTGACGGTTGCGAAAGTGCTGTCCTCCTTGAGGTAGAACACGGCAGAGGCATCTCCGAGCGCATCGAAACGGCTGAGCCCCCCGTCTTCCCCGAAATATGCCAGCATCTCTGTACTGCGTATCTGGTCAAAGCACAGGGAGTCTTCCTGGACTATTATGAATGCCGCCGACTGGAGATATGCCTTGCTGAGGTGCCCGCCGGCAAACGACACATAGATGCTGTCGGAAGAATACTGGCGGTTGCCGTCATTCCAGACAAACGGATTGCGGTGAAGCCTGACGAGCGAATCCAGATCATTGTATTTCAATGAGTCACACCTCATCTGGAAATCACTCTTGAAAAGGCGCACATCCTTGATTGCAGTCAGGAAGCCGAGTTTGGTGGAGTCCTTCGGCAGGGCGGCAATCGAATCGGCCACCGCCTTTGCAAGCGAATCGGCCGCAACTCTCGCCAGGGAGTCGGCCGCAACCCTTGCCAGCGAATCGGCTGCTGCCCTTGCAGCGGCATCCTGCACCGTGTCGGGAATCGAATCCGTCAATGCCACAGCCTGTCCTGCCCCCGCAGCGGACAACGAATCCGTCAGTGAAAGGGTCCTCCCGGCACCGGCAAGCGTGTTCCGTCCGGCAGCGGACAAAGAATCTGCAGCCGGAGCGGTCTTCTTGCGGTTCTGCTCGGCCTGCTGACGCGTCTGATAGTCGGCATTGTTCTTCTTCGCCTCCTCGGCAGCCTTGGCAGCATCCTCCGCAGCCTTGCGCCTGTAGGCGGTCACGGCATCGGCGCCCATATCCTCAAGGCGTTTGGAAGCGGATTCAAATTCAAGGGAGTCAATCCGGAACTTCATTATGGTGCGGTAGCGCAGGGTGTCAGCACTTACCCACACAGTGTCCCTGGTCCCCTCGCTTTCCATCACGCCCACCACTGCCGGACGCCTTGTCATCTCGACCTGCGAGAGGGTGTCGCAGTAGAATGCCCTTCCCGAAAGGGCTGTCATATTGCGCGTGGTGTCGTCGATCTGCACATTGCCGAGCATCTCAATGTCGAGGGTATTCCTGTTGAAATAGAGCGAATCGGACCACATTTCCTTGTCCGGATTCATCCCGTGGACATTCCTGTTGAAGAAAAACTGTTCCCTTCCGCGGTCATACCATCCGGCATTGGAAGAGAGCATCGCATCGTCCTTCCAGGCATCGGTACCCGTTCCGAAAACGGCAATGTCGGTCCCGGCATCATATTCAATCCTCGAGGTCTTGACAAAGACGCTGTCAGTAAACATATTGACATCCGACACGAAGGTGAACAGCTTGATTTTGGAATCATATGTCCCCGACAGGCTTTCGATTATCTGGCCGTCGGAGGAGCGCATCGCGCCGCCTCCCCTGAACACGGCCACACTGTCCTTGGTATTGTAGTCCAGATTTCTGGTCCTCAACACATTGCGGTCCTTGTCCTCAAGCTGCACAAGGTTGCCCCTGAACTGTGCGAGGTCATCCTTTACGAAATATGTGAGCTTGTCGCTGGTCAGCTGGGTATCGTTCTGGAGAATCTTCACGTTGCCCATTGCCACGATGACATCGGTGTTGACATTCCAGAGCGCCGTGTCACAGAGCAGGTACGTATTGTTGTGGAAAAACCGGGCCGGTCCCGTCACCTTGCGGTAGGAGATGCCGCGCTCCTCGATGAGCTGCATCGATTCGGCGCTGAGGAGGCTGACAAGCGAATCCTGCTGCCCGGAAGAAGTCTGGGCAGACAGGACAAATGTTTGCAGCAGTGCCGCAATTATTGCAATCAGGCTCCTTTTCAGGGACATTATTCTTGGACAATCTTTGTCTTCCAGATCTCGCGCCCGAAATCGCAATCCTTGAAGATAGGGTCGATGGTGATGTAGGTTTCCTTGACCTTGCCCTTGATGAAGCGGTCGATTTCGTCCATCGACTTTTTCATCCTCGTATCGTCGAGAAGGTCGCTGTAGTCATTCTCAAAAGTGGCGGTATGTGCGGGAAGCACCTTGTCCACACGGACAATCTTATAGACAGTATTTCCGCTTCGGCCCTCATTGTCAAGCGATTCGAACGGTTCGGAAATATCCCCCACCTCAAGGTTCTTTATGGCAGTATAGTCCTGCGGCTTGAGCTGGTCGATTTCAAAATAGGACGAGCCGGTGTTGGGGTCTGCCATCTGGCCTCCGTTGGTGCGCGTGGTCGGGTCCTGCGAATTGAACCTTGCAGCCATCTCGAAGGTGATTTCCCCGTCCAGTATCTTTGTGCGGAGGCTGTCAAGCCTGCCAAATGCCTCCTGACGGTCTTCTGATGTGTATTGCGGCTTCATCAGGATGTGCCTTGCATTGAACATGTCGCCTTTTTTCTCGAGAATCTCGATGATATGGAATCCGTCCGGGGTCTCGACAATCTGGGAGATGACTCCCGGCTTGAGGGACATGGCGGCATCGGAGAATGCAGGCCAGAAGATAGCCTTGGACGCCATTCCGAGCTCGCCTCCCTTGCGGGCACTGCTCGGGTCCTCAGAGTAGATGCGTGCAAGCGTGGAGAACTTCTCCCCCTTGATGATGCGCTCGCGGATGGCAAGAAGCTTTTCCTTTACGGCCATATTGGCGGCTTCACGGTCAGGATACACACAGATCTGGCTAAGCTGGTAGCGGACCGGCACCACAGGGAGGTCGGCCGAGTCGGTCTGCGCGATGTACTCCTTGACATCATACGGAGTGAGCTCCGGCACACGGCCCATTATCTCCTGCTGCATCTGCTGGGTAAGATTCTGGTCTTCAAGAGTTTTGGCCCATTCCTGACGAAGTCTGTAGATAGGTTTGCCGAAATACTCCTCCATCTCCTCCTCTCCGCCGAAGTTGGTCTTCATGGAGGCCACCCTCTGCTCGACCATGGCATTGACCTGGTCCTGGTTGACGGTCAGCGAATCGAGCCTTGCCTGCATAAGGAAGACCTTGGATTCCAGCATATTCTCCAGGACTGTGCAGCGGTCCATGAAGATCCCCTGCAGGCGGAGCATCTGGATTTCCTGCTCGAGCTGGCTGATGGAGATCATCTCGTTGCCGACTACGGCCACAGTCTTGTCGATAAGGCCTGCCGGGTATTTCTGCGCTCCAAGGGTCACTGCCGCAAACATCGCCGCGGCAAATAAGAAAAACTTCTTCATCTCAATATATTTCAAACTCCCCGCTTGCCTTTGCCTGCTTTAGGAGATTCTGCTCCAGCGATGCGAGCAAAGCCTGCTTGCGGGTACTCAGGATAATGTCTTTGATACGGTCGGCGAAATATTCGACCGGCCCGTTCTGGCCGCTCTGGACAATGTCTCGGACATAGGCTATCAGCCTGTTGCCGTCCTCATCGGTCTTCTCCACATATCCGTTTCTGCGTGCCGACAGGAAAGCCTGGCCGTCCATGCCGAACTCGCCGGCAATTTCCGCAACCCCGATCCACCTGTCGCCGTAATCCTTGTAGATGCGGGCTGAAGATACGGCAAGGGTATCTATCGATTCGAAGTCCTGCCCGTCCTCCGTACCTGCGGCCAGATATTTGCGCACCTGTGCAAGATATGGGGATTTTCCGTCCACCTGTGCAAACCTTGCCCTGACCACCGGCACCGTGAGCACAAACTGGTCCTTGTGAGCATCGTAATATTTCTGGATCTGGGTGTCGGTGATGGTGGTGTCGAGCCTCTGGTTGACGTAGGACTGCTCGTAGCGGTATTTGAGAAGGGCCCTGCGGTAGTCCTCAAGCTCCTTGATCACGTCCAGGTCCTCCTTGCCGAGCTCCTTCTGGGCCATGTCCATATAGAGCTGCTCAGTGGCCCAGCTCGTAATGTACTGTGTCACAAGAGCCGTACTGTCCTCGGGCGAGAGGCCCTTCGGGAGGAAGGATGCAATGTCGGTGGTGTAGAGCCTGTGGGAACCCGCTTTTGCAACAACGTCCCCTTCGTGGACGAACGAAGAGACCGTTTCGCACGAAGGGAACATCAAAAGGCCGCACAGGGCGGCCGTCATTGCCGTCAATATCTTTCTCAAACTATCTCGAATAATTAGGCGCTTCCTTGGTGATGGTCACGTCATGAGGGTGACTCTCAAGGAAACCGGCATTGGTTATACGCACAAATTGTGCCTGACGGAGAGCTTCGATGTCCTTTGCTCCGCAATAACCCATTCCGGAACGGAGACCGCCGACAAGCTGGTACACCACCTCCGATACCGTTCCCTTGTAAGGAACCTGCGCCACAATGCCTTCCGGGACGAGTTTCTTGATATCTTCCTCCATATCCTGGAAGTAGCGGTCCTTGGAACCGTGCTCCATTGCCTCGAGTGAACCCATACCGCGGTAGGACTTGAATTTCCTTCCGTTGAGGATGATGGTCTCGCCCGGAGACTCCTCGGTGCCTGCAAAGAGAGAGCCGGCCATGATGGTGCTTGCGCCTGCAGCGAGAGCCTTGACGATGTCGCCGGAATAGCGGATGCCGCCGTCTGCGATGACCGGTACACCGGTGCCCTCGAGGGCCTTGGATGCCATCATCACTGCGGTGAGCTGCGGAACGCCCACGCCCGCGATGATACGTGTGGTGCAGATGGAGCCCGGTCCGATGCCGACCTTCACTGCGTCAACTCCGGCGTCTGCAAGGGCCTTTGCGCCTTCTGCGGTGGCCACGTTGCCTGCCACGATCTGCACATCCCTGCCCTTGAATGCCTTGCAGCATTTCTCGATGACTCCGAGAACGCCTGCGGAGTGTCCGTGGGCCGTGTCGATGACGACTGCGTCGGCACCTGCGTGCACGAGCATCTCGATCCTGTCCATCGTGTCGGATTTCACGCCGACTGCGGCTGCCACGAGGAGACGTCCCTTGCTGTCCTTGGAAGCAATCGGGTTGTCCTTGATCTTCATAAGGTCCTTGTAGGTGATGAGGCCCACGAGATGGCCTTCGTCATCAACAACCGGGAGTTTCTCGACCTTCTTGCGCATAAGGATTTCGGTAGCCTCCACAAGACTGATGCCCTTGCGACCGGTGATGATGTTCTCGCTTGTCATCACGCTGGATACAGGAAGGTGGTTGTCAACATGGAAACGGAGGTCACGGTTGGTGACGATGCCGATGAGATAGCCCTTTTCGTCGGTCACGGGGATGCCGCCGATATGGTGCTTTGCCATCATTGCGAGAGCCTCCCCGACGGTGGCGTCAGGACGGATGGTGACAGGGTCGTATATCATTCCGTTTTCGGCCCTTTTCACGCGGCGTACCTGCTCGCACTGGACTTCAATAGGCATATTCTTGTGAATCACTCCGATACCTCCGGACCTCGCCATTGCGATGGCAAGTTCTGCCTCGGTGACGGTATCCATCGCCGAAGACACAATCGGGGCATGAAGCTTTATTTCCCTGGTAAAGAATGTAGAGACATCCACATCTCTCGGCAACACTTCCGAGCGGGCGGGCACGAGCAAAACGTCATCAAATGTGAGTCCCTCAGGAATCTCTGGATAAAATTTCTGCTGCATTGGAATCAATTTAATGTGCAAAGATAATCATTTTTCGTGAAGGAACCGTTTATTTTTTGCCATTATGGTTTTTATGAGGTATTTTTGAAGACTTATTTACGGGAGATGCCGCTGCGGCACCCGGGCAATGCATTATGTTTCCGGAAGGCAAGAGATACAACACGTTTTCGGGTTATTACAGGCGCACCTACGGCCAGAGGCTCCAGAAGCTGGTGATAGATGCGGGGTTCACCTGTCCCAACAGGGACGGGACCTGCGGCCGTGGCGGGTGCACCTACTGCAACAATGACGCCTTCCATCCCGGCTACAGCACCCCTGGCAAGAGCATCCGGACCCAGATTGACGAGGGCATCGGATTTCACAGGGTGCGATACCGCGGAGTGACAGGCTATCTTGCCTATTTCCAACCGTATTCCAACACTTATGCTCCTCTGGAAACCCTCAGGCGGCTCTATTGCGAGGCCCTTTCGCATCCGGAGATTGTCGGCATCACCATAGGCACGCGGCCGGACTGCGTGGACGAGGAGAAGCTCGATTTCCTGGCGGACCTGCGCGAAGGAAGGGTGCTGGAAGGATGGCAGCGCACCCTCGGCGGAAAGGTCATCGGGGCTCCGCTCGTCACCCTCGAATACGGCATAGAGTCCTGCTACGACAAGACGCTCTCACGCATCAACCGCGGACACGGCTTTGCCATCGCGCAGCAGGCTGTGAGGGCAACGGCGGAAAGGGGCATCGACACGGGGGCCCATTTCATACTCGGGCTTCCCGGAGAGACGGTCCAGATGATGCTTCAGGAATGCAGCCTCATAAATGACCTGCCGCTTACGAGCGTGAAGTTCCACCAGCTCCAGTTTGTCAAGGGGACAAGAATGGAAGCCGAGCACGACGCGGACCCGTCGGAGTTTGTGGAAATGGATCTTCCGGAGTATCTGGACTTTATGATTGACATGCTCGAAAGGCTCCGCCCCGACCTCTGGATTGAGAGGATTGCCGGGGAGATGCCTCCGCGCTTTGTGCGCAGCAGCAGGTGGGGGCTTGTGCGCAATTTCGAGATCCTGAGGATGCTGGACCGCAGGCTCGAAGAGAGGGACACCTGGCAGGGAAGGCTGCTGGATGACATGGCAGGCTGTCCGATGGCTCCGGATGATTGCTGTCCCGACAGGCAGAGCCTGCAATAACAAATGGAATTATGTGTAATATGAGACTGAAATTTATACTGTGCGCCGTGTGCGCTATGCTGCTTTTCTGCGGGAATGCCAGCAGTCAGGATGTCGTGGTTGCCATCTCGGTGGCGCAGCTCAGGCTTCATCCGGACTATGAGTCACCTCTTGAGACACAGGCTCTTATGGGCACTCAGGCCGAGGTTCTCGATTCGACCGGGTATTGGCGTCGCATCCGTGTACCTGACGGGTACGAGGCCTGGGTGAACGCTCTTGCACTCGTTCCTCTTCCGCAGGGGTACGACAAGGCTGAGAAATACATCGTGACAGCAGACTGGAGTCACGTATTCGAGTCTCCGTCGGAGAATGCCGGGCGGATTTCGGACCTTGTCAGGGGCGATGTCCTAAGGCGAAGCGGCAGGAAGAAGGCCGGTTTCGTGGGCATAGTGATGCCTTCCGGGCAGACGGGATGGGTACGTGCAAAGGACGTCCTCGACTACGGGAAGTGGCGGAGTGAAGCCAGGTGCACCGCGGAGAATGTCGTGGCTGAGGCGCTGAGGTATCTGGGAGTCCCGTATCTGTGGGGAGGATGCTCCACCAAGGGATTCGACTGCAGCGGGATTGTCCAGTTTTCATATTGGATGAACGGGATGCTGCTGCCGCGCAATTCTTCGGCGATGTACCGCACCGGGACAGTTGTCGATGCCGCTTCCCTTCTGGAAAAGGCAAGGAGGCGTCCCCTCGGCGTGATGGCATCTCCGGAGACGGCATCCGGGGCGGCTGCAGAGGGGTATGCGCTGACGGAGGATGACCTGTCGGCACTCCGCCCCGGCGACCTTGTATTTTTCGGCAACATCGAAAAGGACAGGCCCACACACGTGACGATGTACATCGGAGGAGGCCGCATCATCCACGCCTCGCAGCTTGTCAGGATCAATTCCCTGGACCCGGGCTCGGAGGACTGCTACGAAAACGTGGGAAGGATACTGGGTGTCAGAAGGATTATTCAATAGAATTTATTACATTTGCAGAAGGAATATGTTCAGGAGTCTTTTGAAGATTCCCTATTCCACACATCACTTAAAACTATTAATATGAATCTCAGGGATTTCAAAAAAGACGTCGAGTATCTTATCGGCGATTTCATCGATGATTGCGTTCTTTTTGTATCAATCAATCCGCATAAGGCGAGCGAGGAGCTCGGTGACATCATCAGCGAGGCTGTGGACCTTTACAACGATATGAAGGACAAGGCCAACGAGAAGGTGGAAGGCAATCTCCGCACCTATTTCAACGGTCTGCGCAAAGAGATGTGCACCAAGGTTGACGAGCTCTACGAAAGGCTCAGCGCCGTGATTACCGCCGGCAAATAGCATTTGGGGATTATGGCAAAGACTGTACTTGTTTCCGGTGGCGCCGGCTTCATCGGCAGCCACGTGACAGTAGAGCTGATTTCCGCAGGCTATGACGTGGTCGTTGCGGATGACATGTCCAACTGTGACCTGACCTGCTTCGAGGGTGTAAAAAAGATTACGGGCAGGGACAACCTCCCGTTCGTGAAGATGGATTTCTGCGACCTCGAGGCCGTCCATAATCTTTTCGCAGAATACCATATCGACGCTGTGATCCATTTCGCCGCATTCAAGGCAGTGGGCGAATCAGTTGCAGAGCCTCTGAAATACTACAACAACAACCTTACCTCATTCATGAACCTGCTCACCGTGGCCCACGCCCAGAAGAGCGGATGCAATGTGCTGTTCTCGTCATCGGCCACGGTCTATGGAGAGCCTGACGTGCTTCCTGTCACCGAGGAGTCTCCAAGGCAGCCGGCCACCTCGCCATACGGCAATACCAAACAGATCTGTGAAGACATACTGCGCGACTGCGTGAAAGCCTACAGTGAGGGTGAAGGTGCACTCAAGGGCATAGCACTGAGGTATTTCAATCCTATCGGCGCCCATCCTTCGGGACTCATCGGAGAGCTTCCGCGCGGAGTGCCCAACAACCTCGTTCCTTTCATCACCCAGACGGCCATCGGCAAGAGGGAGTGCCTGAGCATTTTCGGCAATGACTACCCTACGCCTGACGGGACCTGCCAGAGGGACTATATCGACATCGTGGATCTCGCAAAGGCCCATGTATGCGCTGTCGGCAGGATGATTGACGAAAAGATGGAGAATGACTATGAGGTGTTCAACATCGGCACAGGCGTGCCTGTCTCGGTTCTGGAGCTTGTAAATGCATTCGAGAAGGTCAACAATCTGAAGCTCAACTACAAGTTTGCCCCGAGACGCAGCGGCGACGTGACCGCAATCTGGGCAGATCCAACACTTGCCAACGAAAAGCTCGGCTGGAAGGCAGAAAGGTCTGTGGAAGAGACACTTGCCGCCGCCTGGAAATGGGAGCAGCGGATAGCCGGAAAATAAAATAAAGGAAGCAGGCAATGCCTGCTTCCTTTATTTTCAACCCCAGTCTGCTGACGCAGACAGCCCCTTTAGGGGCACACCGCTTCCGCTTTGCTCCAGCGGGCGTCTCCGCTATTCGATTTCCTTCGGAAATCTCATTGACGCTCCAACGCGGCGCGTGGTCGCGCCCAGTCTAATGCGGATACCTTCTACAAATAATATTGCTTACGTTGGCTTTGATTGCGCCAAGCCACTCAACCCCAACCGCTTACAGCGCAACGGCCACTGCGAGGAGAACCCTTTGGTCGAGCTCCCCGCAGCTGTGGCCGATG
>SFNZ01000102.1 GCA_004552615.1 Bacteroidales bacterium
TTGAGACTCCTGAAGAGTACTATTCGATGACCAGTCTTGACGCTCCCGTCCTTGGCCTGTTTGCAGAAGGCAGCTATCCGATGGTCATCGACCGTGATGCCGACTATCTTGCCGACTGCCTGAATCACACTCTGGAACTGCTGGATGACAACAAGAAGGGCTTCTTCATCATGGCTGAGGGTTCCCACATCGACCATGCCGCCCATGCCAACAACACTGAACAGCTTCTCTTCGAGATGGAGGAGTTCGACAAGGCTGTCGAGGAGCGTCTTGAGGCCAATTACCGCCAGGAGTCAGACTACAGGTTCTCCAAGGATCTCAGGGAATATCTCGTGAAGAAAGCCGGCATCAGGCTTCCTGAGGAGTTCCTGAAGAGGTGGCTGCTCCATATCAACGAGGGCAAGTTCTCCATGGAGGAGATTGAGAAAGAGGCTCCTGCATTCTTCGAGGATTTCCGCTGGCAGATGGTACGTGACTATCTGATGCAGAAATATTCTCTCAAGATCGAGGAGAATGACATCAACGAGGCCGCCGAGGCTTACGTGGCTTACCAGTACGCCCAGTACGGAATGGGCAATGTGCCTGACACCCTTCTCAAGGACAGCGCCGCTCGTGTACTCAATGATGAGAACACTGCAAGGAGAATCTATGAGAATGTCGAGAACCAGAAGGTGATCGAGGCTGCAAAGGGAGCGGTTTCCCTCAAGGAGGAGAAAGTCTCAGTGGAGAAATTCCGCGAGCTTTAGTTCAGCTAACATAAGATTGTGATGAAGAGCGAATTCAATAAATTTGCGAATATGGGTCGTGGAATCAGTTCTATGACCCTTCATCGTTATGAATCGGCCCTTGACTCGTACATCAATCCGACAATCATCGAGGAGAGGAAGTTGAATGTGGCCTCGATGGACGTGTTCAGCCGCCTTATGATGGACAGGATTGTGTTCCTCGGGGTTCCGATTGACGATGACGTAGCCAATATCATTCTGGCCCAGCTCCTGTTCCTGGCATCAAATGACCCGAATGCGGACATTTCATTGTATCTGAACACTCCGGGTGGCCAGGTGTCATCCGGGCTGGCTATCTATGACACGATGCAGATTATCGAGCCTGACGTGGCAACGATATGTACGGGCATGGCTGCTTCAATGGGTTCCGTGCTTCTTTGTGCCGGAGCCAAGGGCAAGCGTTCTGCACTCCAGCACAGCCGTGTGCTGATCCATCAGCCTCTCGGCGGTGCCCAGGGACAGGCTGCGGATATTCTCATTGCGGCCAAGGAAATTGACAAGACCAGGACAGAGCTTTACAAGATTATTTCCGAGCATTCCGGCCAGCCGTACGAGAAGGTCTTTGCAGATGCCGACAGGGATTTCTGGATGACTTCCGAAGAGGCGCTTGAATACGGTATGGTGGACGAAATTCTGAAAGGCAAGTCCGGAAAATAACAGTTGAAGGAAGATTGAATCGTGGCAGGAAAGAAGAAGACAACACGTTATTGCATGTTCTGCGGTAGGCCGGAGAATGAGGTTCCGTTCCTTTTCGACGGACTGCAGGATACTCATATATGCAGCGACTGCATCACCAGCGCAGCCTCATATCTGGATACGGTATCGAGGCAGTTCAAGCAGGAGCAGGCCCCGGGTCGCATCGAGAAACTGCGCAAGCCGGCCGAGATCAAGGCGTTTCTCGACCAGTATGTAATCGGGCAGGACAGGGCCAAGAAACTGCTCTCCGTAGCTGTATATAATCATTACAAGCGTATCAACCACAATCTCGTGGACAAGGCTGATGACGGGGTGGAGCTGGAGAAGTCCAATATCCTTCTCGTGGGCCCGACTGGAACCGGCAAGACATTGCTGGCCAAGTCGATAGCACGTCTTCTCGACGTACCGTTCACGATTGTAGATGCGACTGTCCTGACTCAGGCGGGATATGTGGGAGAGGACGTGGAGAGCCTTCTTTCAAGACTTCTGCAGGAGACTGACTACAATCTCGAGAGGGCCGAGAGGGGAATCGTATTCATAGACGAGATAGACAAGATTGCGAGGAAGGGTGACAATCCTTCCATCACGCGTGACGTATCCGGGGAGGGTGTGCAGCAGGCTCTTCTGAAGCTTCTCGAGGGAAGCGTGGTGAATGTTCCTCCGCAGGGAGGCCGCAAGCATCCGGAACAGGAGTTCATCCATGTCAATACCCAGAACATCCTCTTCATCTGCGGAGGAGCATTCGAAGGCATAGAGAGCCGGATCGCCCAGAGGCTGAATACCAAGGTGATAGGCTTCGGTGCAGCAGAAAAGCAGAAGGTGGACAAGGACAATCTCCTGAAATATGTCTCTGCAGAGGATCTCCGGGCCTACGGACTAATTCCTGAAATCATAGGCCGTCTTCCTGTCGTGACTTATCTCGACAGCCTCGACAGGGAATCCCTGCTGAGGATATTGACCGAGCCGAAGAACGCCGTACTCAAGCAGTATGAGAAATTGTTCGAGCTGGACGGAATGAAACTCGTCATCGAGGATGGGGTCAAGGAGTTGATTGTGGACACCGCCATCAAGAACAAGCTCGGGGCGAGGGGATTGCGCTCAATCTGCGAGAAGATTTTCGACGATGCGATGTTCGAGGCTCCGTCATCGAGGAAGAAGACATTCACCGTCACCCTCGAATATGCCAGACAGCATATTGAAGGCTAAACACGTTGTACAGTTGTCGGAGGGCCACTCCAGAGTTGCGCTTCGCTCCATCCACCCTCGGAACTGCGTTCCTTCGGGAGCCGCTCATGAGGCCGCGGCCGGCCACACTCTGGACTAGCCCTCCGACAACTGTATGCCAGCGAAACTTGAATTATTATGCATTCACACTATTTCCCGGCCGAAAGGCATGAGGGAATAGAATGCCATCTTGAAATGCTGGACTCCGAGAGGAATTCCGATGATGGTAATGCAGAAAATCAGGCCGCATACCACGTGGATTATGGCTATCTCCCACCATCCGAGCAGAATCCATATTATATTGAAAATCAGGGCAAGGCATCCGAAGTCTTCCTTGACTTTGACCTCGTGTCCGAACGGGGCCAGGGCGAACATTCCGAATTTCATCAGTTGGAAACCGAATGGAATCCCGATGATGGTGATGCAGAGCAGGATGCCTGCAATAATATACATTACAGCGGTCAGAAGGCCTCCGAGAATCAGCCAGAAGAGATTTCCGATAAAACTCATAGGATTTTACAATTTTCGACAAAATTACCAAAAAATTTGTACCAAAGGATATTTTGCCGTTACTTTGTCGTGTATTACACGATAAAATTGAACTTATGCAAAATCTGAGCAGCGGCCTCCTCATCTCTGCCGCTATTATCTGCGCAATTTCCGCGCAGCCGTCTCCCGCAAGGGAAAATCATTATTTCCATACGTACGCAGCTGAACTGCCAGATACATCGGCGGCAACAGTACGCCTCGATTCCGTGTCCGTGCTAAGTGCCAGAGTCCCTGTCACTCTCGCCAAGAGTGCCCGCCTCGTGACTGTTCTTGACAGCGCCACACTTGCTTCCCTTCCGGTCGTCAGTGTCAATGACATACTGAAATATTCCGCCGGCGTGGACGTGCGCCAGCGGGGAGACATGGGAGCACAGACTGATATCAGTGTCAGGGGAGGAAGCTATGACCAGATAGCCGTTTTTCTCGACGGGATCAATATCTGCGACCCGCAGACTGGACATAATGCAATGGATTTCCCAGTAGATATCAATGATATAGAGCGTATTGAGATACTTTCCGGACCGGCCGGTACTGTCTATGGTTCATCATCGCTTCTCGGAGCCGTGAACATCGTCACGAAAAAGGCAGCTTCCAATTCCGTTTCAGCTCATGTCGAAGGCGGATCCTACGGCTATTTCAACGGGGGTGTAAGCGCTGGCATCGTATCTGGCAGGGTCTCCAACCGGATTTCAGCAAGCTATCTCCGTTCCGACGGGAGCAGCCGCAGTCTCTCGGGAGGACTGAATGCGGACTATGAGGCGGTCAAGGCCTTCTATCAGGGAAGCTACCGTCACAGTGATTTCGACCTGGACTGGCATGCCGGACTCAGCTCGAGAAATTTTGGCTCCAATACTTTCTACAGTCCGAAGTTCGATGACCAGTTCGAGCATGCATTCAAGTCTTTCTTCGCTCTTCAGGCCAGGACCCACGGATTCATAAAACTCAATCCTTCAGTATATTGGAACCGTTCCCAGGACAGGTTCGAACTCTTCCGGGGCAATTCTGCCGCAGTCCCGTTCAACCATCACCGCACCAGTGTATGGGGTGTGAATCTCAATGCATGGTTCGAAACCATCATCGGAAAGACCGCATTCGGGGCCGAGATGAGGAACGAGGACATCATAAGCACCAATCTCGGAGAGTGGTTGAAAGTTCCGGTGGCCGTCCCTCATTCCGACACCTCTTACGTAAAGGGTCTTAACCGCACCAATATCAGCTTGTTCCTCGAGCATTCCGTGGAATTCAGGGGCTTCACGGCATCGGCCGGAGTGGCAGCGATGAAGAATACCGGCAACGAGGATGATTTCCGTTTCTATCCGAGTGTGAATATGTCAATGCGTTTCGCAGGCAACTGGAAGGCCTATATTTCCTACAATTCCTCTCTCAGGATGCCTACATTCACCGAACTGTATTATTCCGTAGGCGGACATCTTGCTGACAAGAACCTGAAGGCTGAGAGAATGCAGTCGGCAGAAGCCGGGATGAGATATGCCAATTCGTGGATAAGTGCCACTGCATCAGTATATTACAATCATGGTACCAATATGATAGACTGGATCAAGGACGAGGCTGACGGACCGGATGCCCTATGGAAGTCCGTGAATTTCACGAAGGTCAATACCATAGGGGAGGAGTTCTCGCTCAGGATGGATTTCC
>SFNZ01000103.1 GCA_004552615.1 Bacteroidales bacterium
AGCACTGTTTCTCGTCGGAGCCCTTATAGGAAATGTCATAGGACTGCTGTTCATGCTCGCCCTGCCTGAAAGCGGGAGCGAATACATGATGCTCATTTCATATCCTGTAATGTTCATTCCTCCAATGATGTACGCGATGTACAAGAGCCGGGGCAACGCGCTTTTCGATACGGGATATGAAATGGACAGCAGGCATTTCGGCAAGTTCGGGACTGCGGCAATATCCATACTCGTGATGCTCAGCACGCTCGCATTGGCATTCGACATGGACATGGTGAACGCTCTGATGCCTCCGATGCCGGAATGGCTGGAAAATATGCTGAAGGGGATGACCCAGGGCAAGTTCTGGGTAAATTTCCTCTGCGTGTCCGTATTCGCCCCGTTCTTCGAGGAATGGCTGTGCAGGGGAATGATATTGAGAGGTTTGCTGAACTATTCCAGGAGTGAAGGGAGACGCGGAATAAGGCCGGCAGCGGCAATAGCAATATCCGCATTGTTCTTCGCTGCAATCCACCTTAATCCATGGCAGGCAGTCCCTGCTTTCGCCCTCGGATGCCTTTTCGGATACGTATACTATCGTACAGGGTCGCTGAATCTGACGATGCTGATGCATTTCACCAACAATACATTTGCATTGATTATCAGCAATATAGACTCCATTAAAGATGCAGAGAATTTCATGGAGGTGATGCCGGGATGGGCATATAACAGCATTGCTGCCGTGTGTCTGGTCTTCCTGGTCTTCGCGGTCAGGGAGTTCAGTAAAATCGAATTGACTTCACCACAGGGAAACTGTGATGAAGTCAAAACTATCGGATAGTCTGACAAGAAACTTGACTCAGTCGGGATGATAAAAATATGGGCTTCAATCAGCCCATATTTTTGTTTGTCCGCATTCCACGACGAGTGACTGTCCGCCACAGGAAATCCTGAACTGGCCGGCCTCGAGGCGCCATTTGCCGTCACGTCCCACGAAAGCGAGTTCATCTGCCGGGAACTCCAGGCGCACTGTCCTGGACTCGCCAGGCTCAAGCTCGATTTTTGTGAACTGCCTGAGTCTCTTCACGTCCGGAACCACGGAAGCTACGAGGTCGCTAGAATACAGCAGGACAGATTCCTTTCCCTTCCTGTCACCGGTATTCTTTACCGTGACTTCGAACGCCAGGACATCTCCGGATACGAATGACGAACCGGAAACGGCCTTCAGGTCGGAATACTCGAACTCCGTATAGCTGAGTCCGTGACCGAACGGCCACTGCACGTCCATCACCGCGTCATAATTGTACATTCCTTCCATGGTCTGCACATTCTCGCTGACCTTGTAATCGTATGTATGAAGTGCATTTACATATTTGCTATAGGTGAAAGGCAGCTTTCCGCTGAAGTTCTCGTCACCGCTGACAAGAGCGGCAAGAGCGTCACCTCCGAAATTGCCCGGCAGCATCACGTCAATCACGGCGTCAACATTCGGTTCAATGTCATTGATGATTCGCGGACGGCCTTCGTTGAGCACCATGATGACAGGCTTGTCGTACGCGGCGACCATTTTCACAAGACTTTTCTGGTTTCCGGACAGATTCAGGTCATTGATATTGCCAGGAGTCTCGCAGTACGAGTTTTCTCCAACGCAGACCACGACAACATCTGCTCTTGAAACGGCTTTTGAGACAGCCCTTAAATCAAGTACAGCCTCAGACTGCCAATTGTAACCGGAATAGACAACGCCGGGAACATATTCCACCATATCGGAGCCGAATCTGTCCCTCAGCGCTTCGTATATCGTATTGTAATCCCCTGCGAACTCGTCTGCCCTGTGGCCCTGCCAGCTGTAAGACCATCCGCCGTTCAATGTCCTCATGGAATTGGCGTTAGGTCCGGTTACGAGAATTCGTTTTCCCTGTTCGAGAGGGAGGATTCCGCCTTCGTTCTTGAGGAGCACGATTGACTCGACGGCTGCCTGATATGCCTTCTCACGGAAGGATTCCGAAGCGAATTCATCGTATCCGTCCACGCTCCAGACAGGATTCTCGAACAGTCCGAGACGGACCTTGAGCCTGAGCACCCTGCGGACTGCATCGTCCAGTCTTGCCCTGGATATCCTGCCTTCCTTCACCAATTCCACGATATCATCGCAGACGGTCGGGTCGTAAGGATCCATTATCATGTCGATTCCGGCGTTGATGCCAATTTCGAGGGCCTCTTTCCTGTCTGCGGCGATATGTTCGCGGGTGAAGAGGTTGTTGATGTCGGCCCAGTCGGTCACGATCATTCCGTCCCATCCGAGCTGTTCCTTCGCCCATTCCGTGAGATATTCATGGCTCGAATGTACAGGTACTCCGTTGATGGAAGCGGAGTTGGCCATCAATGTCAGGGCTCCGGCCTTCAGGCAGGCCTTGAACGGCTTGAAATATTTCTCTTTCAGGTCTCCCGGGGCAATGACTGCCGGAGTCCTGTCCTGGCCGGTGACTGGAGCACCATAGCCGAGATAATGCTTGATGCTCACGGCAACATGGTCGAGGTCAATATGGTTCGGATCCTCTCCCTGTGCGGCAACAGTCTCAGCCTCGGACATTTCCGACTGGAGATAAGGATCCTCGCCCCAGCTTTCCCAATGGCGCGGCCATCTCGGGTCACGGCCGAGGTCCATCACAGGAGAGAAGATCCACGGAACCATTGCAGCCCTCGTCTCATAAGCCATGATGCGTCCCATTTCTGATGCGAATGAGCGCTCGAATGTGGCAGCGAGATTGATTTCCTGAGGGAAGAACGTTCCGTCTGTCAGGTAAGTCGCTCCGTGAATCATGTCGAGTCCGAATACCGTCGGGATTCCGAGTTCCTCAACGCAAATATTCTGGATATCACTGACATATTTAGCTGTTAGTTCACGTGTCTGGCTGACGTCATCGAAAACGTTCAGGAAAGATCCGACCCTGTAGCGGCGGACCATGGCGCGGACTTTTGCCGTATCAAGTTTACCGTCAGTGCAAATTTCAGACACAGTTATCTGAACCAGCTGGCCGGCCTTGTCCTCAAGGCTCATGGATGAAAGGACGTTCTCCACCTTCTTCTCCACCTGTGCGTCCTGCGGGATCGCCGGGTCTGCCTGCCGGGAGCATGAAATAGTCAATACCGCCAAGGATGCGACGGCTGAAGACATCATAAGTTTTAGTTTCATATTATCAAGTAGTTTGTTTCATGTAATTGTACGAGCAGCTAACTGTATAGCTCTTTATATATTCTGAACCATGCGGAGGAAAAGTTCTCCGAAGAAAAGGACCTCCCCGTCCATACGGAATCCGAGCCGGGAATAAAGCTTGTGAAGCCAAGGTTTTTCCCTGTCGACGAGAAGAGAGACCGTTGTAAATCCGAGTCCTTCGGCCACTTCCAGTTCATCCCTCATGAGCAGGCTGCCCACAGATCTTCCGCGGAAGAGCGGGTTGACATAGAGGGAGTCGAGATAATACTCTCCCGGTCCTGTCTCTGTACCCGGAGAGAGTTTTTCCGTTCCGAGGCGTTCAGCAAGCAGGGAGAAAGTCCTGTCGGCAAGCTCCGCATAACGGGCCCCGTCATATCCGACGATAGCACCTGCTATCTCATCTCCGCATACGGCCACATGGGTGTTGCGGTAGCTGTACAATGTATCCTCCATGGCGGCAATCCAGGTCAGGGCCGAATGAATTTCGTCATAGCCGTGAGATGCGCTGAAAGCTGTCTGGAAATCCTGTCCCGGCTCATTTCCCATAGCCGCCATGACAGTCGTGGCAATGAATCCGGCATCGGAAGGAATACCTACCCGGAGCTCCAAAGGCGCTTTTCTTATCTCCTGGGTGGCTTTAACCTCGTCAGACTGGATATCCAGAAGCTCGGCTCCCGGAAGATTAGTTTTGGGGGTCTTGCAGATCAAGTCCATAATAGAATCAAAAAAATAGTTATTAGAGTTTGCTAATTTAAGAAATAGTATCTATATTTGCAAACGCAAAACGGGGGTATAGCTCAGTTGGCTAGAGCATCTGCTTTGCAAGCAGAGGGTCGTCGGTTCGACTCCGTCTACCTCCACCACGAAAAACGCTGCCAGGATTTCCGGCAGCGTTTTCTGTTTCTATTTGATTCAGTCGGTCAAGCCGAGCTTCTCCATCAGGGCAGACGGTTCAGGATCGTGGCCCCGGAAATTCCTGTAGAGGACTGCAGGGTCCTCGGAATCGCCTTTCGAGAGAATGTTCTCGCGGAAAGATGCAGCGGTCTCGCGGTCGAAAATACCCTTCTCCTTGAACAGGGAGAATGCATCGGCCTCGAGCACCTCAGCCCACTTGTAGGAATAATATCCGGCTGAATATCCTCCGGAGAAGATGTGGTTGAATGACGGGGAAATAGCAGTTCCCTCAGGCTTCGGCATCAGTGAGGACGGAGCCAGGGCAGCCCTCTCGAAATCAAGAGTGCCGGCCTCCGGAAGCGTTTCCAGCGTGTGCCAGGCCATGTCCAAAGTACCGAAATCCAGCTGGCGGACCTGATAATATCCGGAAAGATAATTCTTGGCCTTTACAATTCTCGAAACTAGGGTATCCGGAATCACCTCTCCTGTCCTGTAATCTTTCGCGAACGAGTCAAGGTACTCAGGCTCGAAAGCCCAGTTCTCCATTATCTGGGACGGAAGTTCCACGAAATCCCTCGACACGTTCGTTCCGCAGAGCGAAGTATAACGGCCCTGTGCGAACATCCCGTGAAGAGAATGCCCGAACTCGTGCAGGAACGTGCACAATTCGTCATGAGTAAGAAGTGACGGAGCCGACTCCGTAGGTTTCGAGAAATTGGTCACGATGCTCACGAGAGGACGCTCCTCGACACCGTTCCTGATGCTCTGTCCCCTGAACTCGGTCATCCACGCTCCTCC
>SFNZ01000104.1 GCA_004552615.1 Bacteroidales bacterium
ACCGTTCCCGTTCAGGGACTGCTGCAGGGCGATGTTAAGGCTCGCCGCACCGACGACACCCCTCTGCATGGGCGTGAGCACCTGTATGGAGTCCGCACCGATCCCGTATGCTCCCGGCAGCCTCCTGCCCACCAGGTCGACGATGGACTCCGCCACCTTCTCCGGATCCTCCTCCCTGAGGAAGAAGAAGTCCGTTTCTCGTCCGTTGCTCAGGTCCGGAAGTCTTCCGGCGTTTACCGCATGCGCACTCATCACGATGCGGCTGGTCTGTGCCTGCCGGAATATCCTCGTGAGTCGGATGACAGGCACCGCTCCGGAGTCGATGATATCCCTGAGCACGTTCCCGGCGCCGACGCTCGGCAGCTGATCTATATCCCCGACAAGGATGAGCCTCATTCCGTCCGGCACGGCTTTGAGCAGGTTGTTCATCAGGAGGATGTCAATCATCGAGCACTCGTCCACTATGAGGGCATCTCCCGTGAGGGGGTTATCGGCATTGCGCTGGTATCCGTCCTTGGGGTTGTACTCGAGCATCCTGTGGATGGTCTTGGCCTCCATCCCCGTGGCCTCGCTCATCCTCTTGGACGCACGTCCCGTGGGAGCTGCCAGAAGTACCTTCATGCCGGAGGAGCGCAGCGCACCTATGATGGCTTTCGTGGTGGTCGTCTTCCCTGTACCGGGACCTCCGGTCAGCACCATCACCTTCGATTTCAGGGCCAACCTCACGGCCTCCAGTTGCGTCTCGTCATAGACAATGCCTTCCACACGAGGCAGCTCGGGTTCATCCTCAGGAAAGAGAGAGCCGTTTCCGTTTCTCAGGGCGAGAAGCCTCCTCGCCACGCCGCATTCGGCATAATGGAACGGAGGCAGATAGATGGCCTCCCCGTCGGTTATCACGTCACCTGCTCCGGACATGTCTTCAAGCACTGCTCCTATGGTCTCCTCCCCGACATCAAGGAGTTCGGCGGCCGTCCCCAGGAGCTGCTCATCTGTTGCGAAGCAGTGCCCCTCGTCAGCGAGCTGGCCGAGGGTGTAGAGGATTCCGCTGCGGACCCTGCGGGGGTCATCTTTGCCGTATCCCATCTTCGAGGCTATTCCGTCGGCAGTCTTGAAGCCAATGCCCCAGATGTCATCGGCGAGACGGTACGGGTTCTCCTGGACCTTGCTGACGCTCTCCTTGCCGTACTCACGGTAGATCTTCGCGGCGAAGGCGGTACTCACCCCGTGTCCCTGAAGGAAGAGCATCACGTTCTTGATGTCCTTCTGCCTCTCCCAGCTCTCGCTTATCTTGGCAATCCTCTTCGGACCTATCCCATGGACCTCGTTCAGACGTTCTATGTCCGTCTCGATGACATCGATGGTCCCTGTACCGAAGCGGTCAACGATGAGCCGTGCGAACTTGGGACCTATGCCCTTGACCAGACCGCTCCCGAGGTACTTCTCGATGCCGTAGGCCGTGGCCGGCATCACCTCTTCCCAGCTCGTGCACTGGAACTGTTGCCCGTACTTCCTGTCCACTCTCCATTCGCCCTGGCACAGCAGGACCGAACCCGCAGGGACGTCCAGCAGGTTGCCCACGAGGGTCACGAGGTCGTCATACCCCTTGACCTTCACACGGAACACCGAATAGCCGTTTTCCAGGTTCTGGTATGTGATGCGTTCAACTACACAACGGATCTGTGCCATGTGGGTGTAATAATTATTTTGTAATGCTGACAGTCATGAGAGAGGACAACAATGAAAAACTTTTTCTATAGAAAAGACTTTCTATTAGTATCAAATATGTGTTCAATCTTGTGGCTCACTTTCCTGTTTTATGGATGCTTACCTGGTGCACAGCCAGTCTATTGCAGATACAATCTCAACCGTCTTCCCATCCATGATGACGGTCTCCGAAGAGTCAAATGTGATGAGAGTGACCTTCCCTGAGAATGGTTGACACTTTAGAGGTTGTTGAACTGACCCAATCACCGCTAATAAAGAAAGCCAAACAGCCACAAAGGAATTCTTGAGCCGATACCAATTTCAGTGTCATCAACAGCAAGGAAACTATCCGGCTCATCCTTTATCTGCTCAAACGACTTCCCTGCTCCACCCACCTCGAAGAGATATTTCCTGCAAGCGAAGAAATCCCCTTTCTTGGGATACTGAAGCGCATTGGTTGCACCCACCTGATTTGCGAAGATGGTTTCCCTGATTGTTCCGATTTCAGTTTTACCGCCAAGAGCAATCATAATATTAGGGTTTCCCAGGAATATCTTGTCCGGACTCACAAGTTTCTTATAATTCTTCAACTCGGCAGTCAGGATACATAATACTCCAGCCCTATCAAGGGCATACAGCATCTTTAAGCAAGAATCACGCGTTGTACCAAGAGCTTCGCAAAGACGATTTACATTCGGAACGAAAGGGACGCTTTCCGCAATAATCATCAGCAGTTTTTCTGTTTTCTGTACCGTTTCGAAGGTTACATCCTCAACTGCAGGAATATCACTCTCAAGTGTCTGAGTTACAGCCTCTGACAGCCTTATATGATAGTCTGTATTCGATTCTTTATAGAAAGGATACATACCGTGAGACAAATAATCCTCAAAATACTTCAGAACCTTCACTTTGCTTGTAATTTCCATCGCATACTTTACGTGATTCTTCAATATATCCTCAAGCGAGTGTGGATTGAACGAAGCAATACCTTCGTATTCAAGATATTCTCTGAAAGACAAATTGTTCAGTTTGTACAGGGTCTGCCGTCTTGAAAGGTCCACCCTTGAATTGTCAATCCTCAGCATTGATGAACCGGTATAGACAATATGGAGCCTCGGAAAATTGTCGTAAAGATTCTTCAAAACGGATGTCCAGTCAGGACATTTGTGAATCTCATCCATAAAGAGAAAATACACTCCTTTGGAATAGAGATGCTCAACAAGATCCATGATTGAATGGGTCTTGAACCAAAGATTGTCCATAGAAACATACAGGGCATCGTCAGGATTGTCAAATGTTTCCTTGATATGCTGAAGAATAAGAGTGGTCTTCCCTACACCTTTTTCCCCTTTTATCCCAAGCATACGAACATTCCAGTTAATAGAGTAATACAAACTTCTCTTGAAGTTCAATGATGTCTCTGCTAACTTTCTATGATAAACCGTAATGAGCGGCAAAATATCCTTTGTTTCCATAATGAGTACAGACTTTTCAGCAAAGATATAAATAACTTTTGGAAAAGCTAATTATGACGCAAAAATTACTTTTGCAAAAGTGATTATCTATCCCGTCAATGTCTCAAGTTCTGGAACCTGACCGGATTTCGGTGTCCTCCGATGGTGCGGTCTTCCTGTCCGGGCATCTGCCTCTTGCCGCGGCCCAAGGCGACCCCGCTGCGGTCAGTACCGACAGGAGCTCCCTGCAGCTCTTCCATGAACACCTTGTCACGGTGTCCTCCATGTCCATGGCCACGTCCGGATGACCGGTGACCAGTGCCTCGTACTCGGCCCTGTACCCATCATCCGATGTGTCCTTGAGCTTCGAATAGACCCTAGGGAACACCGGACCGTACTCCCACATCTGCGGATGCTCAGTAGTTAGTCTCGCCCCGCACCTCGCGAGGTGCTTCCCGTAAAGGATGTACATAATCGTCTGCACCTGGTTTCGGTACAGGACGTGTCCCTGCTCCTTCGAGCGGAAGCATACCGCCTTGGCTAGGTCCAGCGAGTCAATACCCGTCTCCGTGAACCCAGTGCCAACCTCAGCGCCGGTGGTGGCGGCAAGCTGTCTGTTCTCTTCCCGCAGCCTCTCCAGTTCGGCCTTCAGACGGGAGAGTTCATCTTCCTTCTCCAAGAGAGCCATCTGGGCCTTCGCCCTTTCTCCCTGCGACTGACGGATCTGGTATGCCATCTTGTTGACGAGGTCCCTCGTGAGGTTGAAGAGGTCACTGATGGCCTTGCGGCCCGGAACGGCCCCGTTCTCGTCCAGAAGGTATCCCTTCAGTTCGCCGATTTCCTTCTCGGAAAAGAGGGAAGTGCGGACCGTTACCATCGTCTGGTGGAACTCCTTCAGTGACAGGGCACCTGACCCGGGCTGTTCCAATGCCCGGGCCATCCCTGTGTTCGTGCCTACCATGGCAGGTCGTCCTCCGGTCCGTTGACTGTCCCCTGCGGGAGGTCCTGCTGCGGCTCGGCGGCAGCTACCGCTGCCTGCACGGCCTTCAGGTTGCCGAGGATAGGCGTCATCGCTTTGAGCTCCTCCTTGGAGTAGCCGCCCCGGCGGGAGGAGCCGATGTTGGCCCTCACATAGTGGGTGTGCCCGTACTGGCTGTCCGGTGTCTCCACCACGGAGATGTCGAGGTACACTCCCTTCTTGCCCACGAAGAGGGCGGGGTTGTCGTCGATCGGGATGACGAGGCAGTTCTTGCCCTTGAGTGTCACGGTTGCTGCGTTGACGAGGAGGCTCAGGTTGAGTCCTCCGTTGACTGATGTTCTCTGTGTCATGATGATTGTTGTTTAAAAAGGTTTGTGAATGAATGTCGTTATCGGATTATGAAGCGCCGGTAACCCGGTGTCATCACCTGGTACTTCCGGTAGATCTCAGGCTGTTCCTTCTGGAATGTCTTAGAGTCGAACTTGAGCGTCTCCTTGGCGCTCTTCCAGGATGACAGGGTGGTCCCGTCGGAGGATACCAGTGTCTCCGCGTCACCCATGCTCTGCTTGATGAG
>SFNZ01000105.1 GCA_004552615.1 Bacteroidales bacterium
AAGGAATCTGGATGTATCGAGAACTGGATGAGCAGAGTCTGGCCAGACTTTGCTCGGAGAATGACAGGCGTGCGCAAGAAGAACTGTATACAAGGTATGCGGGGAAACTCTTCACACTCTGCCTCCGGTACTCGGACAACCGGGATGAAGCCCGGGACCTGATGCATGATTCCATTCTCAAGGCTCTGTCCAGGATTGATACATTCTCATATCTCGGCGAGGGTTCCCTTTACGCCTGGATCCGCAGGATCGCCATCAACATGGCACTTGCCGACATCCGCAGAAATAAGTTCCGCTTCATCCATCTGCCGGACACTGGTCCCGAAGAAATCTCAGAACCATCTGAAGAAGATTTTGCAAAAATCCCGCAGGAGAAACTCTTGGAATTCATTTCAGGCCTGCCGGATTCGCAGCGCGCAGTCTTCAATCTGTTCTGCATGGACGGTTATTCCCACAAGGAGATTGCAGGCATGCTCGGAATAACGGAAAGAGGGTCAACCAGCATGCTTGTGAAGGCGAAACATACTCTCAAGAACCAAATCAACGAATATATCAAGAACTCGGAATAGCATGAAAGAACTGGAAGACAGAATAAAGGAAAGACTGGAAGGCTACGAAAGCAGCCTCCCTGAAGGCGACCTTGCCGAGTTCAAGGCATTGCTTGACGCATCATACCCAAGCAGTCCCAAGCGCAGGGCTGCCTGGATTGCCTGGCTGACTCCAGTCCTCGTGGCAGCCGGAACATCCCTGTTCTTCGTTTTTCACAACGCCCCGCAACAAAATATAATTCAGGTAATTGACAGCGATTCTACTATCGCCGGTGCAGTCGAAGTCCAGGAACTTGAACCGATGGAAACACATGCAGCTATCCAGACTTTGCCATCCTCAGTGAGATTAGCGAGATTGACTGAAGAACCATCAATGATTCAGGAAAAACCGGATAAATCTGAGGAATCAGGAGAGTCAGGAGAGACAAAAGAATCAGTAGAGTCTGAAGAATCCATGAATCCGGAAGAATCAAATGAGCCGGAAAGCGTGGAGGATATTCAGGAAGAAGAAAATCCAGTCCGGGTCAAGGTCCGGAAAGGAAAGGCAGGAGTAATCGGAGGGACTGGAGGCGTGGCATTGACAAGCGGTCTTGTAGCCTTTCTCACGAATATTTCTTCGGATGCTGCAGATCCCCCGCTTTATGATGCCGGAATTCCTGAAACCGGTACAGACCGCAGAACAGACAATGACAAGCATCACATGCCGCTTCGCACCGGTTTCTCGGTTCGTGTGCCACTCAGCAACAGATGGTCTGTTACAACAGGGTTGGACTATTCCTGGTACTCTTCCGAACTGGGTTATTCCCGTTCCGGAATCCATAAGCAGAACGCACATTATATTGGCATACCGGCCAGGGCAGACTTCACCATTGTAAGGAACAGGTGGTTGGACATATATGCAGGAGCAGGAGTTGCCGCTGACTTTTGTGTCTCCGCTTCTGAAGCAGGCAGAAAGATTGACAGGGACGGGGTAGGATTCTCCTTGAACGGTGCATGCGGGTTCCAGTTCAACATCACGAAGAATCTGGGTCTCTACCTTGATCCTACATTATCCTGGAACATCCCGTCAGGGAACCGGGTGCTTGAAACTTACAAATCAGAGCACCCGTTCATGTTCACCGTCTCGGCTGGATTCAGATTCACTGTACCGTCCGCCCGCATGACATCCTTGCCCCGTAAACGGCAATGACGAGGATACATTTACCACGATAAGCGGAAAAGTTGTATATTTGCGTACTTAAACATTGTATCGAAATGGTCAAGCACATAATTCTGTGGACTCTCAAGGAAGAGTTGTCCGGAACGGAGAAGGAATCCGTCAAGAAAGGTATCAAGGAGAGTCTCGAAGCGCTGCAGGGAGTGGTTCCGGGGCTTCTGGACATAAAGGTCATCATTGACGGACGTCTTGATTCGTCCAATGCCGATGTAATGCTCTACTGCACTCTCGAATCCGAGGAAGCGCTCAAAGGCTATGCAGTGCACCCGGCCCACGTAGCTGCGGCTAACGCCAAAGTCAGGCCTTTCACCGCAGTACGGAGCTGTATAGACTTCAAAATCTGACAAGGAATCTGTGAAAAAAACGCTACCGGGCCGTTGCTCCGTATGCGTCATTGTGAACTCCGGCGACTGCCCTGCCGCTCGGGTCGTTCATGTTCCTGAATGCGGCATCCCACTCGAGGGCGACTGCCGACGAACAGGCCACACTCGGGACGCTCGGGACACTCGCCGCAGCTGAAGCGCTCGGGAAATGCTCCTCGAAGATGCTCCTGTAGCAATATTCCTCCTTGTTCATAGGAGGATTGACCGGGAAGCGCTCGGCTGCATGCGCCATCTGCTCATCACTCACTGAGGATTCAGCTACAACCTTCAGGGAGTCAATCCAGCTATATCCAACACCGTCAGAGAACTGCTCTTTCTGTCTCCATGCGACGGATTCCGGAAGCATGTCCTGGAACGCCTCGCGGAGGATTTTTTTCTCGACGGTATTGCCCGGGCACATCTTGGCAGCAGGATTGATTCTCATGGCGACATCGAGGAATTCCTTGTCGAGGAACGGTACACGGCCTTCCACACCCCATGCGGCAAGCGACTTGTTCGCCCTCAGGCAGTCATATTGATAAAGTTTGGCAAGTTTGCGCACGGTCTCCTCATGAAGGGCCTTGGCAGACGGAGCCTTGTGGAAATACAGATATCCTCCGAAAATCTCGTCAGATCCCTCCCCGCTCAGTACCATCTTGATACCCATGCTCTTGATAACACGGGCAAGCAGATACATCGGTGTCGAAGCCCTCACTGTGGTGACATCGTATGTTTCTATATAATATATCACGTCCCTGATGGCATCCAGGCCCTCCTGGACAGTATAATTCACCTCATGGTGGACGGTTCCGAGATATTCTGCCATCTCCCTGGCCTTCACCAGATCCGGGGCTCCTTTCAGGCCGACGGCGAAACTGTGCAGCCTCGGCCACCAGGCTTCTGTACGGCTGTCATCCTCGACCCTGTTCTGGGCGAACATCGCTGCAATCGCACTTGTTATAGATGAATCAAGGCCTCCGCTCAGAAGAACTCCGTAAGGGACGTCTGACATCAGCTGTCTTTTCACCGCTGCAATCAGCGCCTCCCGTATATCTGCCGGATCTGCAGGATTGTCCTTCACAGCATCATAGCTGAACCAGTCCCGCTCGTACCAGCGGGTCATCTTTCCGTCCGGGCTCCAGTAATAATGTCCAGGAAGGAACGGCTCATATTCGGTGCAGAATCCCTCCAGGGCCTTCAGCTCGCTCGCCACATATATGGTTCCGTCAGGGTCATGCCCGATATAAAGCGGTATCACCCCTATCGGGTCACGTGCCACGAGAAGGGCATCCTTTTCGGAATCGTACAATGCAAATGCATATATCCCGTTCAGGTCTTCGAGGAAATCAATTCCCTTCTTCTGATATAGGGCCAGAATGACCTCACAGTCCGAGCCGGTCCTGAAATCATATTGTCCGGCAAGTTTCTTCCTGATGTCCTGGTGATTGTAAATCTCCCCGTTGACAGCCAGAACGCATTTACCGTCAGGGGAATACAATGGCTGTCCTCCAGAAAGAGGATCCACGATGGCCAATCTCTCATGGGCCAGGATACATGTTTCGCCGGCAAAAATCCCGCTCCAGTCCGGTCCGCGGTGCCTGATTTTGGAAGACATTTTCAAGGCTTTAGTCCGCCAGTCCACTGAAGAGTCCTTCATTCCGAAGATTCCTACAAATCCACACATAGCAAGTTCATTCTATATTGATGTTCTAAAACAGATGTATTTGCAATATTAGGAAATAGAATCCTCATTTCAAACAGGAATCGGTATTTTTTGAGTCCTTGCCAGCCTCGGCAGCGCGCTCGGCCTCCACCGTAGGAGCGGAATCCTTGTATTTGAATCGCCTGATTTTCATCGTGGCAGTCTTCTCGAACGGCTCTTTCATCACTTCTATCGAGCTGACCTGGGAGGTCTTGTTCACATTCTTGTTGACCTTTTTAAGCAGCTTGGCCTTCCATGCATCGATCTTCTCGTAGATTCTGTCCTCGCCTTCCGCATCCCAGTCAATGAATCCGTCACAAGGCTGCACAAGTGCCACAAGACGTCCGTTGCGCTCGATGACTATGGACTCGGTGACGCCTTCCTGATTATTGAACACGCTCTCGATCTCTTCCGGATAAATATTTTCTCCGGATGCTCCGAGAATCATATTGCTCTTGCGTCCCTTGATATAGAACCGGCCTTTCTCATCCTGTACGGCCAGGTCGTTCGTCCTGAACCAGCCGTCCTCCGTGAACACGCTCTTGGTCCTCTTCGGGTCCTTGTAATATCCGAGCATGACATTCGGGCCCTTGATGGCAACCTCGCCCTCTCCGTCAAGCTTTGCCCCGCCGATTCCGAAGAAGGTCAGCCTGCACATCAATTTGTTGGCATGCACATTCATCCATCTGAGAGTACGGCTCTTGTTGATTGTAGGCAGCACACTGCCCTTGTAGATTTTCTCAATGATGAGCGGAACCGAGAGAATAGTGGTCGGCCTGACCGTCTTCATGGCTTTCAGCAGGACTGCCGGAACCGGAGGTTTCTGGAGATAATA
>SFNZ01000032.1 GCA_004552615.1 Bacteroidales bacterium
TTTCAAGTCCGCAACGGGCTGCTCACCGAGACAATACCAGATGTACGGGGAGAAGGCAGTCTTGCAGGGCGACATGATCGCAGAAGAGGAAGACTAATAGATTCCGCCGTTGATGGAAATGACATCAGGACATCATTCGCTACAAAAAGACAAGATCCGGTGCTTTTCACAAAGAACCGGATCCCTTATATAAAACGAACTTAACAAATAGACATAAAAACCTTTTATTGTCTGGTTGCAAAGTTATAAATATAAAACGTTAATACCAAATATTTCTAAAGAAATTATTAATATTTTAGTCGGATTTTCTTATAAATCCGTACAGATTAACGTTACAATCATTACATACCTGCAACTTCGCCAGGTATGTCGGCACGCCTATATACCGATATATCAGTATCATCTGCTGAGGATGTCCATACCATCGTGTCCTCATCCTGCAACCTGACGATATAGTCATTGTTCCAGAAGCCGTACTCGTGGTCATAGAGTCCATTCACGAGATTCACGCCGTTCTCTTCGTCATAGACGAGTTCGAAAGTTCCGGAATAATGTACCGGAACGGCTGAATCGACGTTCTGATATATATTGAAGGCCCTGTCCCGGGACTCGAGGGAGATATATACATATCTGTCCCCGGATGTCATATCTTCCCCTCTCCATTCGGTGAGGTGCCACTCTCCGGATATCTGGTAATAGGACACATACCGTCAAGAATAACTGAAGAAGCCGGCCCAAAAAGGTCGGCTTCTCTTGGATGATATTGTGCTGTGACAATTAGTCGTTCAGTGAGAATCTCTTGAATGCAAGCACCTTGGCATCCTTGTCGGCTGCGTGGATATAGTCGAGGACAGAAATCTTGCCGTCCCAGATGAAATCCTGAGCCTCGAGGGTCTGCTCCTTGAAGAACTTCTTGAGCTTGCCCTTGGCGATATTCTCAAGCATTGCCTCAGGCTTGCCAGCCATCTTCGGATCCTCTGCAATCTGCTGCTTGTACATTGCAAGTTCCTTCTCTACGGTGTCCTGAGGGCAGTCAGACTCGGATACTGATACAGGATGCATGGAGGTAACCTGCATTGCAACGTTCTTTCCGGTCTCCTCCGGAACTTCCTTGTTGAAAGCTACGATGGAAGCGACCTTGGAGTTGTTGTGAACGTACTGTGCAATGTATGGAGCCTCGAGGGTAGCATAGTATGCGAGCACGTGCTTCTCACCAGTCTTGCCGGTCTGGGCAGAAATCTCTTCCTCAACGGTATGTCCGTTAGGCATCTTCACGGCCTTGAGAGCCTCAGCGTCAGCAGGATAAGCTGCGATAGCCGCATCTGCGATGGCGTTTGCGAGGGTCTTGAAATCCGGTGTAGCCGAAACGAAGTCGGTCTCGCAGCCGAGGCAGACGATAATCGCCTTGTTGCCGTCGATGCGCACGAGAACAGCTCCCTCGGTAGTCTCGCGGTCAGCCCTCTTGGCTGCAACGAGCTTGCCTTTCTCACGGATGATGTCCATAGCCTTCTCGAAATTGCCTTCAGCCTCGATAAGGGCATTCTTGCAATCCATCATTCCGGCGCTGGTCATCTTGCGTAATTTCATTACGTCAGCTGCTGTAATTTGCATGGTGTAATAGATTTAAGATTATTCTGCTTTAACTTCTTCAGCTGCCTCTGCTGCCTTAGGAGCCTCTTCTACAGCTTCCTCAGCCTCTGCCTTGGCGGCCTTGCGAGGACGGAGCTTCTTGGTTGCCGGTTTCTCGGCAGCCTCGGTAACGGCCTCTTTCTCCTTCTCAAGCTTCCTTTCGCTCAATCCCTCCTGAATGGCTGCGCAAAGTGCACCGGTGATCTGCTCGATAGACTTTGCGGCGTCGTCATTAGCCGGAATCACATAATCAATTGGGGTAGGATCGCAACATGTATCAACCATAGCGATTACCGGAATGTTCAGACGGTTTGCCTCTTTTACGGCATTAGCCTCTTTCTGTATGTCCACTACGAAAAGTGCTGACGGGAGACGGCTCATGTCCTTGATGGAACCGAGGTTCTTCTCAAGCTTGGCTCTCTGGCGGTCAACCTGGAGACGCTCGCGTTTTGCGAGTTTGTCATAAGTACCATCTTCTTTCATCTTGTCGATGGTGTTCATCTTCTTGATGGCCTTACGGATGGTAGGGAAGTTGGTGAGCATTCCGCCCGGCCACCTCTCTGTTACATAAGGCATATTTACAGAAGCGGCTTTCTCGGCGATGATGTCCTTAGCCTGCTTCTTGGTGGCTACGAAGAGAATCTTGCGGCCTGAGCGTGCAAGTTCCTTCATGGCCTCTGCAGCCTCGTCTATCTTGACGATACTCTTGTGCAGGTCGATGATGTGAATCCCGTTCCTCTCGATGAAGATATAAGGAGCCATTTTAGGATTCCATTTCCTGGCAAGATGCCCGAAATGTGCACCTGCTTCGAGTAATTCTTGGAAATTTGTTCTTGGCATTTTTAATCGTGTTGTTTCTTTTGTTACACTTTTCCTCGAGGCCATTGCCTTAGCCTGTCGGACTCTTTTCATCAATCCAGAAGCAGCGGGCTTCCCGGTCTTCCGGATTTTCCGCAGTGCCGGCAATCTTCAAGCAGCTTGCGCGGATGTCACATCCGCCACGAGGTCAGAAGATTTCTGTACCGGACTGTGCAATAATAATAAACCAGAGTTGCAGCAGCGATTAACGTTTGCTGAACTGGAAGCGGCGGCGTGCACCAGGCTGACCAGGCTTCTTCCTCTCGACCTCTCTTGGGTCACGGGTGAGGAATCCGGCAGATTTGAGTGCTGAGCGGTAAGCCTCTTTGTCTATCTCGCAGAGTGCGCGGGAGATTCCGAGTCTGAGCGCTTCAGCCTGACCTTTGATTCCACCTCCGACGAGGTTGGCCTTCACGTCAAACTGTCCTGCCGCACCGGTAACTTCGAAAGGCTGGTTCACGATGTACTGGAGGGAACCGTCTGTGAAATAGTTCTCGAGCTCTCTTCCGTTGATCGTGATCTTGCCTGTTCCGGCAGCGACATAAACACGAGCCACAGCTGATTTACGTCTTCCAAGGGCGTTTACTGTTTTTTCCATTTGCTCTGTTTAAATTTCGTTCAACTTAATTTCTCTTGGCTGCTGCGCCTGGTGCGGATGCTCAGGACCTGCATATACGTGCAGATTTCCGAGGATGTCGTCACCAAGACGTGTCTTGGGAAGCATTCCCTTGACAGCCTTCCTGATAAGTTCAGCAGGTCTCTTCTGAAGAATCTCCTTCGGCGTAGAGAAACGCTGTCCACCAGGGAACCCGGTGTAACGAGTGTATACTCTGTCGGTCATCTTTTTGCCTCCAAGAGCCACCTTCTCAGCGTTGATCACGATAACGTTGTCACCGCAATCGACGTTAGGTGTGAACCCTGGCTTGTTCTTGCCGCGGAGGACAAGAGCAACCCTGGAAGCAAGACGGCCAAGTGCCAGATCGGTAGCATCAATGACGACCCACTCCTTCTTTACAGTTGCCTTGTTAAGGTACACTGATTTGTAACTTTGTGTGTCCACTGTCTTGATCTTTAATTGGTTAATAATAAAACTTTGCGATCCCTACACATTATAGGGGTCGCAAAGGTAACAATAATTTTCCAAACGGCAAAATTTCCCTTGAAATTAAGATATTGAGGCACATCTTATACGAATATTTCTTATATTTGAAGTCCGGTGCGCACCGACGCGCCGGCTCAACACTAATATTAACACATTCACGAATCAATCAATGAGTATTTTCGACTGGCTCATCGTGGCCGTTTTCCTCGGGGCCCTCATCACTATCGGGTATCTGTTCTCCCACAAGAACAAGAACATTGAAGATTATTTCGTCGCCGGAAGGTCCATGCCGGGATGGATCGTGGCGATTGCCGCGGCCGGCACGACCATCAGTGCCGGGACGTTCGTGGGCTCGCCCGAGCTCGGATTCAACACGAACCTCACCTATATAATAAATCTGCTCGGCTCCATTCTGGGCGGCACGCTCGTGGCGGCACTCATAATGCCGAAGCTTTACAATGCCCGGACCATCACCATTTACGGATTCATCGGGGACCGCTTCGGGGAGAATTCCAAAAGGGCCAACAGCATAATGTTCCTGCTCGGCCAGCTCTTCACGTCGGGCTCGAGGCTGTTCATCGCAGCCATCGCGGTGTCCGTCATCATATTCGGCAAAATTGACTTCACCTTCATAGTATGCTCCATAATCATCCTCGGACTGGTGTCCACGTTCTACACCATGATGGGAGGAATCAAGGGGCTGCTCTATATCGACACGTTCCAGACCCTGCTCATGACTTTCACCGGAGTTGTGGCTCTCGTAATGGTCTATTGTTCGCTGAAGGGCATGAGCTTCGCAGACATCTGGGCACAGCTCACGGCCGGCGGAATGGTGAAGATCCCGGGAGCCGATTCAGGAATCGCAGAAGGAGGAGTGCTGACCGGCTGGGAGGCAGGAAGCAAGGTAAAAATGTTCGACCCGAGCATCGATTTCGCGAAGCCTTATACTATAATAGGAGGAATGATCGGCATCGCTTTCTTCAAGATAGCGCAGTACACCACGGACCAGGAATTCGTGCAACGCCAGCTCTCCTGCAAGAGCGTGAAGAAGGCCGGAACCTCCCTGATCTGGTCACAGCTTCTCGCGATACCTATCGTATTGACTTTCCTCAGCATCGGACTTCTGCTCTGGGTCAAGTACATCAATGACCCGTATATCGACGGACAGATCAGCGCAGGATTCTTCAGCGACGCGAGGGACCTCTTCCCGCAATATATCAAGAACCATATTCCTACCGGAGTCAGGGGACTCATGATCACCGGACTTCTCGCAGCCGCATTGTCGAGCTTCAACTCGGCCATCAATGCAATGGCGTCAAGCTTCGTGGACGACCTTTACCTGCCGATCCGCAGGGACATGGGCAAGGCCATCAAGAGCGACAAGGACCAGATCAGTTCGTCCCGCTGGATGGCTGGACTGATGGGAATGCTGCTCACATTGTTCGCAATCATCACCGCGATAATGCAGGAGGCCAGCGGACTGAATCTCGTGGATTTCGCCACCGGCATAATGTGCTTCGCCTACGGCGGAATGATCGGTGTGTTCCTTACCGCAATCTTCTCGAAGAGGGGCAATTCCAAATCCGTCATGGCAGCCCTCATAGTCGGTGCGATGATAATCATCCCGCTGATGTTCCAGAAGCAGCTTTTCGGACAGACCTACATAGCCTGGAGCTGGTGGTGCCCTATAGCCGGCATCGTCTCCACCCTCGTCTGCCTCTCCGGCAAGCCTGCATCCGCCAAGGCTGAATAGCCCTCGAGAAAACTGATGGCAGCGATACGATTCCGCCGTGCCGGACCCTGAAACGGGGTTGCGGCACGGCGGGAAAAGAAGTTTACCAATAGTTATGATGCGAGTCTTCTGAGGAAGAACGCGCAGAATGCGAGATATGCCATGCAGACGCCTATCACGATGAGCGAACCGGCCTGGCTTCCGATGAGGTCGGCAAGAACTCCCATGCATGGAGGTATCACGGCTCCTCCGGATACTCCGGTAATCATCAGCCCTGAGATCTCGTTGGCCTTCTCCGGCCTTGCCTTCATGGCTGCAGAATAGATGATAGGGAAAATGCTGGAGCAGAGGAATCCTATAAGCCCTATTAGGACGAGCATAGGCAGGGTACCTTTCACGAAGAAAAGGAGCACGAGGGCCACCACAGCAGCTACAATGTTGTAAACGAAATACTTGGCATCGTCAATCCTTGCCAGGAGCACCGAACCGGCGAGAGCGCCGACTGTACGGCAAACGAAATAAACGCTCGAAGCCAGACCCGCTTTCTCTACAGCCCATCCGGCTCTCTCAATGAGAAGCTTCGGTGACACCGTATTGACTCCGACATCCACTCCCACTACGAAGAAAATACCGAAGAACAACAACAGGATACGGCTGTCCTTGAGGAGTCCGAACACGGCTCCTGCAGAGGACGCCTCACTCTCCGGGGCTTCTTCCCTGATAGGAGTGGCAAGCAGCCAGAGACCTGAGAGCAAGGTGACAGCGGCGAATATCGGGAAAAGATATTTCCAGTTCCCGAGTGTTCCTGCGGCGAATGCGGCAATAAACGGTCCGCAGAATGAGGATACGGCCTTGACCACCTGGCCGGCCGTGAGGGAGCTCGTGAGGGCATCCCCTTTGACAACATTGGTAAGTAGCGGGTTCAATGATACCTGCAGGATGGTGTTCCCGATTCCGAGAAGCACGAACGCGAACATGCAGGTGACAAAATTGTAACTGATGAAAGGCAGCAGCATTCCGATGAAGGTGATGACATTACTGACCTGCACCATGTTCTTCCGGCCGGCCTTGTTCATGGCCATTGCTGCCGGGATTGAAAGCAGGAGGAACCAGATGAAGACCATGGACGGAATGAATCCGGCGAGAGTCTCGCTCAGGTTGAAGTCCTGTTTCACATAACTCGTGGAAATGCCCACGACATCGCAGAAACCCATCACGAAGAAGCCGAAGAGGACGGGCAGTGCTTTGGTGAAGTTCTTGTTCATAGTTCAATATGTGTCTTTACTCGTTTGTACATTCAATGGAATATGTGAAGGAATCAGCGCGGTAATAGCCGATGTTGTATTCTACCGGGCCATTGTTTTCGTCGAGGACGAAACGCTTCCTCACCAGAATAGGGTCGCCTGCGGAAATGCTGAGCTTGTCGGAAATCTCGGAGCTCGCGCCTTTTGCAGAAATCTGCTCGCGGGATGTCTTGACCCTGATTCCGTAACGCTCCTGCAGAATCTCGTAGAGAGGCTTGCTCATGTCTTCAGATACCGACATAGGGATGGACGGGCTGAAAAAGGATATGAAGAACACGAACGGAAGGTCAGGCTTTCCGCGGAGTCTCTCAAGACAGAGCAGTTTCCTGCCAGGTTCAATGCCGAAGAATTCAGCAGCTTCCTTCGGGGGCAGCTTCCAGCTGATGTGGAGCTCGAAATTCTGTACCTGCATGCCCTGGGCGGCCATTTCCTGGGAGAAGCTCATCCAGTTCCTGGCATTGCTCATCACATCCTGAGGGGCCACACATGTGCCGTAACCTTTCTTCCTGATGAGAAGTCCTTCGAAAACAAGCTTGTTGATGGCCTGCCTGAGGGTGTTACGGGATATGTTCAACTGTTTTGACAGATCCACTTCATTCGGGAGGAGCTTCCCGTTCCGGTAGTCTTCCTGCTGGATCATTTTTCTCAACACTTCTTCCGCCTGCTGGTGCAGAGGCGTGGAAGAGTTATGGTCTAATTCCAGTTTCATAATGAGCTATCTAGATTATTTCTATTTATGGTTCGTACATTATATAATATGTATGAACAAAGGTAAAAACAATTTTACATATATCAAATATTTTGTGAACATTCTTTGCGAAATTTTTCCTTATTTGTTCATTGACGCCTCCTCCTAAAAATTAGTTAACATCCCCGGAGGGCAGCTAAACATTTAGTTAATGCGACAAAAATTGCAATTCGCGGTACATTTTGCCGAAATATTAAGTATTTTTGAATTATCTGACACTGGACGCATAATAATAGCTATTATCTTATGGAACAGAACATAAAGACATATAAGGAGCCCGCAAGGGAAATCCCTGTAAGGAACGAAGTGGATGTACTTGTAGTAGGAGCGGGCCCGGCAGGCATAATGGCTGCACAGGCAGCTGCACTTGTCAAGGGCACGAAAGTGATGCTCATTGACAGCCGCGGATATCTCGGAGGCAACATGACGATTGGTCTTCCGCTTCTCGGATTCCTCGGCAGGAAAGGCAATGAAATCATCAAGGGACTCCCGCTTCAGTTCGTGGAGCGGCTCCGCGCAAGAGGCCAGGCCACGCACCACAGGGCATGTCCCCTGCATGTCAGCCTGACAATGGTGGACCCGGAAGGCACCAAGAAACTCGCCTGGGAGATAATGGAGGAATCCGGCGTGAAAGTGCTCCTGTACGTGTTCTGCGCCGATGTGATAATGGAAGGTGACAAATGCCGCGGTGTGATAATCGAGTCAAAGCGCGGCCGCGAAGCCATCCTCGCAAAGACTGTGGTGGATTGCACCGGAGACGGTGACGTGCTGTACAGGGCAGGCGCGGAAATGCTGTACGGCAACGAGGACGGGAACGCCCAGCCGCCTACCCTCATGTTCTCCATGCGCGGGGTTGACAGCCGCAAGCTCCGTGACGCGGTGGCAGACCATCCTGAGGAATACGACATTGACTTCATCCCGAACGAATTCTTCCGCCCGATGGACAATTGCACGTTCGTCGGATTCCGGAACCAGATACGCAAGGCCCGCGAGGCAGGCTACAAGATTCCTGTAGAAAGGACCATCTTCATGACCGGAATGGCGGAGGACGAATGGTGGGTAAACATGAGCCGTGTTAACGGAATCGACGCTACCGACCCCGAACAATATACGAAGGGAGAGGAAATCTGCATCGAGCAGAACGCCGAAATCATAAAATACCTGAAGGCCTACATCCCGGGATTCGGGAACGCCTACCTTGACAAGGTGGCACCATTCATGGGCATCCGGGAGACACGCAGGTTGTCAGGACTTTACACGCTTACAGAGCAGGACATCTTCGACTGTGCACATTTCGACGATGCCATAGGCGTGGCAAGCTATCCCGTGGACCTGCACCACCCTGTCGGCGGTGACTGCTCATTGTATTGGTGCCCAGACTGTTACGACATACCTTACCGCAGCCTGATTCCAAAGAAAGTGGACGGCGTGATAGCCGCAGGACGCGATATCTCCGCCACCCATCTCGCCCTCGCTTCAGTACGCGTCATGGGCCCTGCGATGTGCATAGGAGAAGCGGCCGGAAAAGCCGCAGCCATTGCAGCCAGGGACGGAATTGAACTCCGCGACGTGGACATCCGCACACTGCAGGATGCCCTGAGGCAGGAAGGCGTCTATTTCCGTGACTGACCTCCCTGCCCCGGCTATTTGTTCAAAGATTCATCCGGGAGTTCCTGCATGTCGAGGACGAGCTCACCTCCCGAAACAATCGAGGACCACGGCAGTTGCACCGAATCCAGCGATTTACCGTCAAGGGTGATTCCGCCGAGATAGATGGCTCTGTCGGAATTGTTCCTCGTCCTGATCACGAATTTGTCTCCCGGATAATAATCCCTGTTCAGTTTTACAGTCACCTTGTCGAAGAGCGGGCTGCCTATCTGCATGGACGGGTCCGGCGCCGTGAGGCCCTTGACGTCGAAGAGTCCCATCGCAGCCATCACATACCATGCACCGAGCTGGCCCTGGTCCTCATCCTGTCCGTAACCGTAACCGTGGATGCCTTCCGTTCCGTAGAACTCGTTGCAGATGGTCCTCATCCATTTCTGGGACAGCCACGGGCGGCCGGAGAAATTGAACATTCCGGAGATGTGCAGGTTCGGCTGGTTGCCGTGATTGTAATAAGACTGGAGGCCTGAGAATGCGTCGATGGTCTTGCCTCCGCCGAATATGCTCTCGCGGGAAATGATGAAGGTGCTGTCCAGCCGGTTGTTGAACTCTTCTTCACCGAGGAGGTCCACAAGCTGCTCCACATGGTGAGGAACATACCAGGTATACTGGATTGCATTGCCTTCCTGGAAGCCCACCCAAGGGGCATAAGGGTCGAACTCCGCGATGAACTCTCCGTCAATTCCGCGCGGGCGCATCAGCTTCACGGAAGGGTCGTACATGAGTTTCCATCCTTCGGACAATGCCGTCAGGCGCTCATAGTCTTCCTGATGGCCGAGGCTTTTCGCCATCTGGGCCACTGCATAGGAGCTGAATGAGTATTCGAGAGTATGTGACACCGAGAAGCGGGATCCCTGGGCTGAAGTATGATCATAGAAGTCAGGAGTAAGCGGGGAATATCCTTTTGTCACGAATTGGTATACGTCCAGTTTTCCGGCTCCGGCTGGTCTGTCGCGCCATTCGAGCTCGTTCTTGAGGGCTGCGGCATAGGCCGTGTCGATATCGAAATTGCGGATACCGCAATTGTATGCAGCGGCAATCGCAAGGCTCACGAAATTGGTGCCCACGCCTGAAACATAACGGCTGCAGGCAATTCCGTCTCCGAGCCATCCGGCATCCTTGTAGACGAGCAACTGGCTGGAAATCCAGTCTGCGAAGTACTCCGGATATGCAAGGGACCAGAGCTGGGTGAGGTTCCAAAAACCGCCCCAGATGGCGTCAGTATTGTAATGATTGTGGAGCGGAGTCCCGTCAGGACCGAGGGCAACCTGTCCTACAGTACCGTCATTGGCAGGATATGCTCCGTTCACGTCGCTCGCAAGACCGCGTCCGAGAAGCGCATGGAACAATCCCGTATAGAATTTCACCTTGTCCTCATGGCGTCCGCCTTCCACACGGATGCGTCCGAGAGATTCCTCCCATTCTTTTGCAGCAGCCTTGTGGGCAGAGTCAAAGTCCAATGAGGAAGCCTCGGTCTCGAGATTGAGACGGGCATTTTCAACGGAGGTGTAGGAAAGTCCGACTTTCACGTTGACGGCATTGCGCATAGAAGTGTCGAATTCCATGTACAGGCCGGCTCCGACGCCGTCTCTCGAATTGGAGTCCGGATAGATCTCGGAACCGTTGAATGTTCCGTATCCTGAAGGCTTTGTATCGGTCTCCGCGCTGAAATACATCGTCACGTCAGCTCCCTTCTGGTAATTCTTCACATACACCGGATACGTCGTGACCCATCCTTCCACACGTCCGTCCGGAGTCAGTTCCACATGGGCGTCCTTGCATGGTCCGCTCTCCCCCATCTTCGTGCCGATGTTGAAGACGAGATTGGCCCTGGAGCCCTTCGGATAAGTATAGCGGTGGAATGCTACACGCTTGGTGGCAGTAAGTTCCGCTTTCACGCCGTAGTCCTTGAGAATCACGCTGTAATACCCCGGCTCGGCAATCTCGTCGGCCTTGTCGAAACGGGAACGGTATCCGCTTCCTGTCGTGTCGGACAATTCTCCCGGCACGGTGACAAGGTCTCCTGTA
Organism: Bacteroidales bacterium; assembly: GCA_004552615.1. Taxonomy (GTDB): domain Bacteria; phylum Bacteroidota; class Bacteroidia; order Bacteroidales; family UBA932; genus Cryptobacteroides. The sequence continues at coordinate 11,067 of SFNZ01000032.1, forward strand.
GTAGGAGCGAGAACGACTCCTCCCACCTGGAACTCATGGAAATTGGCGAAGCCTTCGATGGAGGTGTGTCTCGCATCATATCCAACGGCCTGCCATCCTCCCGGGTTGCCGAGATGTCCGTCCGTTGTCGGAGCAGGTTTTGCCATTCCGAAAGGGACTGCCGCAGGGGTGAAGAAGAACCACCTGGAGTGTGCCGTGCCTATCCTCGGGTCAACATAGGAGGAAAGGGATTCACCGCGCCCGCTGCTAATAAGCAAAGCTGCAGACACGGTGAACAATAGTGCTTTTTTCAAATATCTGGACATGTTACAAATCTATCCTTACGAAGACATTGCCGTAGGCTGGGATCTTCAGGCTGGTCCTGGCTGGACTGTCCACAGGATCCTCAACGGCATCCACCACCTTGAACGGAAGAGGTTTGCCTTCAGGCCCGTTGATGACTAGTTCAGCCGGCTTGCCGTCGGTCTCTATTACGTTCAGTATCACTGCCTTGCCTCCGTATCTCGAAGTCCCGCAGGATGCGGCCGTGAGATTGGCCGCGTCAATGCTGAGGAAAGATTTCTCCCGGACATTCGAGCGGGTGGAAACCACTTTCGAAGCCGGATTCACCCTCGCATAGAACGGAACCCTGTTCGAGCGGCCGAATTCCGCTGCCACGGAATTGGACACGTCAGACGATGATGTTATCGCATAGGTCCATTTGAGTTCTCCTTCCTGCGAAGCACGGAAGTTGGTCGTCCAATAATTATTCATTATCCACGAATAGATATGCTGGCCGTCATGCCTGTGGTCAATGCGGTACGGATCGTTCATCATCTCGCCCATCAGGAAGAGAGGAATCTCGTCCGTGCTGACAATCACCTGGGACTGCGCATTCCTTGCGGCCACAAAATTCTGCACAGTATTCCAGGCTGCGGAAGACCTCGGTATCTGGGTCTCACCTGCAATCACGGTTCCGCCCGGGACATCGAAATACAACTTGCCGTCAGGAACGCTGAACGGGAACGCCACATAGATTCCGGAAGGATCCGTCTCAGGAAGCCTCGAGAGCGAATATGAGAATTCTATGCGTTTCACGTCATTGAACAGCCTAACCTCCACGTTCACGCCTGAATCGGAGCATCCCCTGAGTTTACCGTGACAGAACACGCTCGTATAGACAGCGCCCTTCTGTATCCTCGAGAACCTGACATCGGTCATGCCCTCGCGGGAATATTTCTCGAATACTTTCCTCTCCATCTGGCGGCGGTCACCCTCAAGCGATTCGTAGATGACCTCTCCGGCATTCCATTCCGCATTTTTGTCGAGCAGTTCGGCTCCGGTCTCCTTGTCTATAACCGATGCAAGGCCTCCCCGGGAAGGGTCAAATTCCACCCGGTAGAATGCGTTCTCAACCACCGGCGTCTTACCGGACACGTTCTCTGACTGGCCCTGAGGCTGGCCACCTTCCTCCACCACGAGTTCATAGGTACGATATCCCATCGCCGGGATGTCCTCTGCATATATCGCATAGTAACGGCCCTCGCTCCTGGAATTGAGAGGCTGCCACCTGAGTTTCCTGCCGGTTCCGTCAACGATGGAGAAATTCATGTCGCGCGGAACGAGTTCATAGTCAATGTACACCTTCACCAAACCGGAACGCGTCCGTGCCATTGAGTTGAAGAATGTCAATGTAGGCCTGTCAGCTCTATACAGAGAGCCCTGCAGCCTTCCGGCAGCAGCCTCGTACATGATCTGGGCGCTCTTGAGAGCCTCCCATACATAGGAGCCCTTCTCAGCCCACTGCACTTCGGAGTTCTCGCAGAACGGATTTCTGATACTCTCAGATGCACCGAAAGTATGCTCGTTGTAGAAGAGAAGATTCTCGTGAATCCTGTCTATCTCCCCTGCGGCACGGAACGGATAATCGTCACCCGACATTGCAGCCATCGCGAACATTCCGCTGATGGTGAGCATGTCGGACTGGGTCGTCCTGGATGCTGCGGTCTCCCTTGCGGCAGATCCGAAACCGTCTGTCCACCAGTCCGGATATGCGGCACGGTAAACAGGCAGGCCTTCCGCGTATTCGCCGTCCACCCTGTCGAGGAACTCGTGGATGGTCGCGCTCCTGAGCTTAGGCCAAGCATAGTGATCGTTCCATCTCTTTATGAGTTCGCACTCGTGCATTGAAGGAGGGGAATTGTCGGTGGAATATCCGGAATACTGAACCGAGACGAGCGGAATGTCATATCCCCTGCGCTTGAGAGACGAGATATAGGAGAATACCCCGTTCTCAACCCCCTTGTCATCACCACGGTCGATGCCCCATCTGTTAGCAGTATGGTAATGATCGGGCCTGTAGGAGAGCAGGCTGTTTCCTGAAGGGGATTCCCACCGGTACAATGTCGGCCTGTCGAACGGAATGTCAGCCCTGTGGCTGTTCGATCCCATAGTCATGTATTTAACCCCGAGGTCCGAAAGATAGTCTACCAGGCACCAGGCAACTCCGTTGACGTCATTCTGCATGGCAGTGACTACCGGGATGTCCATCTCCCTGAATGTCCTGATCGGGGACAGGAAGGTTCTGTAATTGTCCTCGCCGGCGAGCTCAGCCATATTGAAGAACATGGCTGTCACCTCTATCTGGCCGTTCCTGACGAAATGCAGGAATTTCTCCACCTGGGCCTGGGGACGGGACTTGAGCCATTCCTTGACGGCCCAGGACGCCTCGCATGTCCATCTGAACTTCGAGTCGTCCGGATAGTTCCCAGTAGCCTCGCAATACTCGAGAGCATAGTCGATGTACCTGAGATGCTCGGTGAGAATCTCGGTCTGGGGCTTGGTATAGCCGATGTCGGTATGGGTATGCTGCACGAGATAGATTGTCCATTTCTCGGCCGGCAGAATCTCGACATCCGCCTCAGAGCGGTCCTTCCCGCACACGAGGCCTATCTTCACCTTGCGGCCCTGGCAATTCTCCGGAACCGATATTTCCCTGGAATTGATTCCTGGAGCAATATCTATCGAACCGGCCTTAGTGCCGTCACAATACCAGTCTGCACGTACGGCCTTCTTTCCCCAATTCACGATGGAGAGCTGGACAGGAGAGCGCAACTCCTTCCCGTCGGCCCCATACACGAGAGCAGGGACAGACTTGGATGACGCGAGGGAGACGCCTCCCTTGCACGAAGAAAGCCTCACTGCCGAAGAAGCCTCGAGACGGATGTCGTCAAGGACTGTCCAGCTGCCGGCCACATTGGTGATTCTGAGTACATTGTCTCCCTGGCGCAGAGATGCGGAAGGGATGTCCAATGTCACGGTCACGGACTTCTGGGTGAATATCCTCTTGTTGAGGAAATCGTTGTCATTGCCCGCAGGAAGGCGGATCTCTGACGAGAAGTCATTGATTTCCACCTGGAGGCGTGGCGGGTGGGAAGCGTGTACTGCCACCATGTCCATGATGAGGGTGAGTTTCGACGGGAGGGTCTGGTCAGCCACATTGAATCGGACGAGGAGAGTCCCTCTCCGCCTTCCTGCCCAAGAGTCATCCAGTCCAGGTATCACGAACGGGACTGCACTGAGGTCGCTCTGGCCCACGGAATATACCGCCATTCCCTCAGGGAATACCTTGGAGATTCCGTTGTAGCCTTTCTCTGCGACGGCGAATTCCCTGAAACTGTCATCCTTTTCTCCAATCTGCCATACAACATGATTCTGGGCACCGGCCAGGAGACCGGTTCCCAGAATACAAGCAGCAGACATAATTAACTGCCTTAAGTTTTTCATCGTGCAAGTTTATTTTTATTTTTTATTCCATTTAACATTGTTGAACACTGCCACATGCTGTCCTGTCTGGTCAGGGAGTTCGTCTCCATAGTTGACGGTCATCGGCCAGTATGCCTTGAGGCCGTCCTCTCCACCCTTGAAGCCGTATCCCTGCTCCACGTCGGCCTTGATCTGCTCGGCTGACTTGGCATCTCTCCAGATGGACACATGCTGGACATCTCCACGCATATATCTATTTGAATAGAATGGAGAAGTTCCCACCTGAAGTCTTGAAGTCGGGGTGTTCATCTTGCCACACTTTCCTGAAGATTTGAGTTCTCCATTGACATACAATGCTATGCCAGTATTAGCTTTATATGTCACGGCAATATCATACCATACGCCAACAGACAGCGTTGAATAAGAAGTTCCTTTCCATCCTCCATCTCCAATATAGAACTGAAGTTTGTTTCCGCTGCTCCTGAGCATGAATCCGGAAGAAGGTCCGGAAGACTCGCATGAAATTATACACTGGTCTCCACTTGCAAGTTCAGTATAGCGTGCACGGAGTTCTACGGTGAACTCTTCCCCTAAATCCCAATCTCCGTAAGGACCCAGATTCATATATGAGCCTTCACCGAATCTCGGTATTGATTCCTCCACTTCGGTAGGGAACACATACTCCACAGGCTCGAGAGCCAGAAGGTCGAGGTCATTCTTGTTCTTCATTATGAAGGTCTGGACTGAGATTGTTCCTCCCTTCTTCCAGGATTTCACATTAGTCTTGGCCGGGGAATCCTCTATCTTCATCTCCTGCATCTTTCCGTCCTCGTCTTCCCACTTGAAGAGATAGTAGGTGGATGAAGCCTCGTTCCACTCCACGTCCACCGACCCGTCATATTTCGGGACGAATGTGGTAATACGCTTCGGGATCTCCTTCAACACGTCATTGATGCCATATGCCTTTCCGTAAACTTGAGAAGGAACAGACCTATTGCCAGCAGCATCATAAGTGAATACGTCGAAATAGTAGCTGCCGCCTTCGAGCCCGTCAATCAGCATCCTCGCCTTCCCGTCGGTGCCGATGATGTCGGAAATGTTGAAGGTAACGGTCCTATCGTCATAGCTCACGGTACATTCAGTAGCCGTCCTGAGGTAATTGGTATTGCCGACTATCTCCACGCGGTTCATTCCGGACCGCACTTTCAGGGAGTCAATCTTGCCGACATATATTTTCTCGCCTTTGTCGGTCCATTCCTTCTGCGTCTCATCGATGCTGTAGCAGCCGGTGAAGGCAAGCGCCAGGCAGGACAGACCTGCGATAATGTTAATCGTATGATTCATATAGTTTCTCATCTTGAAATAGGTTTTTTACTGTTCAACCTCTTCCCCTTCTTCGTCCTCAATCTGGCCCCAGAGCGTAAGTTCTGACAAGCAGGAGAGCTTCATCTCGGAATGTACGGCCAGGATTTCGAATCTCACATACCTTACCGGATCAGCATTTCTGTCGAAGGAAAACTCTTCTCCGTCTGTAAGGAGCTGAATATCTTCATCCGATACCTGTCCCAGAGGGAGTCCTGAAGGCTTCACGGAAACGAATGATCCTACAAGCCTCCATCCGTGCAGTGGATCGTCGGTGAACTCAGGAAGCTCATTGCATCCATAGACATTGAAAATCCTCCATGCTCCGTGCTGCCATCTTACGTCATCACCTGAACGCTGCCATGTCTTGAGACGGGAAAGCTTGGCCTCCACTCCGAGATCGAAAGTGAATCTGTGAGGGAACTCTAGCGGCCATTTCGTGTGGAAGTAGTTCCAGTTGTCGATGGTTCCGTCCCATGCTTTGCGCATCTCTGTGTGGTATTGGTTAGTTGGAATATCACCGTTGACAAGGCCCGGATTGACTGGCGTAAAAAGCATCTTGTCAAGTAAATCCTCTCTCCACGGAGTAGCGGTAAACTCAAGGACTTCAGACTTGTTGCCCCAATGGTCCTGAACATAGAGTCCGAAATCATTCTCCTCGTCCGGAAGTCCCCTGACAGGGTATATTCCGGATGGTTTCTCAGTATAGTACACGTCATAGTATTCCATTTCTCCGGTCACCTCATCCCTTCTCGTGACGTAGATGCCCACATTGGACTTGGTGCTGTTCTCAAATGATACCATGAACCCGCCGAAATCCACAGCCCACTCCAGTGACTCGAACACAGTCTGGATAGGAGGAGTGAGAGGAGTGACTGTCACCTTCACCGGTGAAGAGGCATTCTCGAATCTATCATAAGCCCTGAGCTCTATCGTATAATCAGCCGTGTTCCCGAAACCCTCAATAAGAAGAGAGTCCACATAGGAGGAAGCGCGGGCCTCCCTCTTGGAGCCGTCCGTGCCGATGAACTCGGCCTTCACATAGGACAGGTCATGGTCTGCAGGCAACTTGTACCTGATAACCGCTGCGCCAGGCTTGTTTGTCACCGTCACCTCGGATACCGGAGACGGGCCCTTGCCGTCGTCCGTACCGTAAGGATGAAGCAGGTCGACATCTGAACATCCCGCCAGAGCCATTGCGAATGGCAGGATCGAAGCTATTATTCTTGTGTGTTTCATCGTCGTATATATTATTGGTTACCAGAGATAGCTCTGCTGGAGCTTGTTGTTCCTGTAAAGGTCATCGAGCTTGATCGGCCAGAAATAGTTCTTCGGGGTGAAGGTAGGGAAGTCGATGTAGGCAGGGGTGTAGAACGAATCATCACCCTCGGTGACACTCCATCCCATTACAGGACGGTTGCAATAATCCATCGAAAGTTTCCAGCGGCGGAGGTCATAGAATCTCTGGCCTTCGAAAGCCAGCTCGATCATCCTTTCCCTCTGGATAATCTCCCTCATGCCCTCCTTGGTCTTCGGTTTGTCAGGATTAGTAGAATACCTGGCCCATGTAT